>CAZCWA010000613.1:0-2728 GCA_964502265.1 uncultured Myxococcaceae bacterium
GGCGGCGTAGAAGCGATCGGGGAAGGCGCCGAACAGCTCCGTCATCGCCAGGTCTGCGTCCCGGTGGCCGACGTACACCGCCGGATCGATGAGCCATGCCCGTCCGTTGGCGCCTGCGAGCTGGTTGCCGCTCCAGAGATCGCCGTGGAGGAGCGAGGGCGCAGGCCGAGCCGGGAGGAGTTCGGTGAGCCGCGGGAGGAGCGCCTCCGCCAGCGCCTGCATCTGAGGCGACCAGTGCCGTGACTTCCGGGCGAGCGCGAGCTGCGGCTCGAGGCGGAGGTCGCGGAAGAAGACGGCCCAGTCGTCGCGCCAGTCGTTGTGCTGCGGCAGCCGGCCGATGCGGTTGGCGGCGTGAAAGCCGTAGGGCCCCACGGATGCTTCCTGCGGGTCCGGAGGAAATGAAGGCGCGCGGTGAAGTGCGGCGAGCGCGTGGCCGAAGCCCTCCCAGTATTTGGGAGTCGCAGGCCCTTCGTCGATCCACTCCAGAAGAAGGATCGAGGGCGTGACGAGCAGCACCTCGGGCACGCACAGCCCGGTCCCGTTGGATGCCTCGTGAAGCGCGCGCAGGCCCGCCGCCTCCTCCTCGAAGCCGAGGCCCTCACCCCACTTGAGGAAGAAGCGACCGCGCTGCGCCTCGAGCCGGGTTGCCTGCGCGATGCAGCCTCCGCCGACCGGAACGGAGCGCGTGATGGGACCTGTGACCGGCTCGAGGGCCTGGCGGAGCGCTGCGGGCAGGGCTCCCGTACCGCTGGAGCCTCCCCTGCCGCTGGAGCTCACAGGCCGTGCTCGCGGCGCAGATGGGACAGCAGGGCGCCGCTGGTGCGCTCGACGATCTCGTAGACGAGATCGAAGCCGTCCTGGCCACCGTAGTAGGGATCCGGCACCTCTCCGTGCTCGGGCGAGGGATCGAAGTCACGGAAGAGCCGGATGCGCGCGCGCTGTGCGTCCGTCGCAGCGAGCCGCCGCGTGTTGGCGAGGTTCTCCCGGTCCATCACCAGGATGTGGTCCCACGGCTCGAGGTCCTTCGCGGAGGCGACCGTCCGGGCACGCTGAGAGGTGATGTCCACCCCCCGCTGCTTCGCCGTCGCCGACATGCGCGCGTCGGGCGGCTTGCCCACGTGCCAGTCGCCGGTGCCCGCCGACGCGATGACGAAGCGATCGACCAGGCCGGCCTGCTGGACGTGGTGGCGGAAGACGCCCTCGGCCAGAGGGCTGCGGCAGATGTTGCCGAGGCAGACGAAGAGGATCCGGACGATAGGGCGGGCCATGGCCCCTTTGGCATGCGCCGCGCGCGCGGATGAGTCAAGGCGGCTCGACGTCGAGGAGCTCGCGGAAGAGGACCTCGGCCATGTCCTCGAAGAGCCGGTTCGCCGCGAGGATCCCGCCGCAGTGCGCCGGCTCCCGCGCGATCGTGAGCACGCGGGTTCGCGCGAGGACCGTCGACCAGAACGCTTCGCTGCCATGCGGAAGGAGGTGGCGCCGGATGAGGTCCCGCGGCCAGGGAACGACCTCGGTGGGATCGGCGTCGCTCATCGTGGTGAAGCAGTCGAGGTCGACGTCGAGGATGATGTCCTGCGCGGACTCGATGAGCGCACGGGCCTCCCGGGATTCCGGTGCCGCGTCGTCCGTCCCGAACGCGTCCGCGAGGCGATCCACCGTCGGCGCCCTCACCACCCGGTGCGCGCGGCCGCGGCGATCGGTCCAGACCTCGTCGTCGAACGCGCCGCGGGGCCGGCCTCGGGCGATCGCGATCACATCGCCCACCAGCCCGGTCTCCATCGCGGCGATCACGTGATCGTAGTTGCGCACGTCCAGCGTCCACCGCGCGTATTCGTCCAGCGCGCGCAGGTCCGCATCGTCCGGCGGCAGGTGGTCGAGGTCCGCCGGCGGGACGAGATCGAAGTGCCGGTCGAGCGTCACCAGCAGGGCGGGCCTTCTCTGCTCCTCGATCGCCAGCGCCCACGCGGGCAGGGCGAGCCGGTGCGGATCGAAGAGGAACGCGTCGGACGGACCACGGCCGCCGGCCAGCGAAAGCCGCGTGACGCCGGCGAGGCGGAGATGGGGCTGAAGGGCGTCGTTCCGGGTCATGGCGATTCTCCCCCTGGCTGCAGGCCCGCCGCGCGCGCGAGAAGGGGAAAGAGAAAGGGGTTCGCCGCGACGAGCTCACCGCCCGGCCCTACCAGGGCGCGCGCTCCCGCCTCCTTCAGGATGAGCCACGGCGCGGCCAGCGACGCCTGTTCCTCTGAGCTTCCGGAGCGTGCCACGTACGCGCCGTCCAGCACGCCCGCCGCCACGTGGCAGAGATCCCGTGAGGTCACACCGCTCGTTCGATAGCCGGGAGGATCCGAGAGCAGCCGGTACACGGTGCGCATGAACGCGTCCTCTGCCCCGTGCGCATCTCCGGGATCGAGCGCGACGATCGCCCGGTGGAAACCGGTGGAGGTGCTCGGCGCGATGGGGGCTCCGTTGCGCCAGGCGCCCTCCCCTGCTCTCGCCGTGTACAGCTCGCCGGTCTCCGGTGAGTACACGGCCGCGGCGATGGGCGCCTGGCCTTTGGACGGACGCTCCGTCACACAGATCGTCCAGGCGCCGATCCCGCGCTCGAAGTTGAGAACGCCGTCCAACTGAAGCTCCACCCCGTGAGGGCCGGACGAAGGACGCGACGCGCGGAGAACGCGCAGGGCCTCGTGCGCCGGTGCGCCGCGACGAAAAAGCTGGCGCGCCCTCT
>CAZCWA010000614.1:0-2714 GCA_964502265.1 uncultured Myxococcaceae bacterium
GTCCCGAAGCCGCCGGGGAAGATGATCACCCCGTAGGCATTCTTGTAGAGCATCAGCTTGCGGGTGGGGAAGTGCGCCAGCTCCAGCGAGACGTCGATGGCCGGGTTCACCACCTGCTCGAACGGGAGCCGGATGTTGAAGCCCTGCGTCAACGCCTGGTTCTGCTGGCCGTCGCTGCCGTCGGATGCGTCCGCGCGTGAGGCCTCGGCCGCGGCGTGTACCGCCGAGGTGGCCTGGGTTCCGGAGGTGAGCTCGGCCAGCCGCGCCCGGTAACCCTCCGGCACCGCGCTCATGATCCCGGGGCCTGCGCCCGTGCGCGGGGGGATGCCCTTCTCCGCCAGCAGCGCGCCCATCCCCTGCGCGATGGCGTAGTAGGGATCGTCCCGCTTCACCCGCGCGCCGCCGAAGAAGGTGACCGCGGCCGGCAGCGAGCCGAGCAGCTCCAGCCCGCGCTCCAGCTCGCCCACCAGGGCGCCCGCCAGCGAGCCCCTGTCCTCCTCCGACTGCGCGACCTTCCCCCACACGCCCTTCGTCGCTTCAGGGCTCCCACCGGACACCGACCTCTCGTGCATGCGCGGATGCTATCCGAGCAGCAGGCCTGCGCAGCACCCTCCACACATGCCGCGGCGGTTCGCACGCGGGCGCGCGAGGTAGAGTGCGCCGCCCCGGCCCGGGGTAGACGAAGACGAAGACGGAGAGCGACGACGTGGCCGCGGCGGAAGACGAGAAGCGAGGGGCGGTTCGCGACGCTGGGGTGGGCGCGGGTTGGGCGCGCAGCTTCCTCGCGGTCTTCGGCACGAGGCGGGTGCTCTTGCTCACCGCGCTCGGGTTCTCCTCGGGCCTGCCGCTCTACCTCACCGGCCAGACGCTGCAGGCGTGGATGGCGCGCGAGGGCGTGAGCCTCGAGACCATCGGCATCTTCTCTTTGGTGGGGCTGCCCTACACGGTGAAGTTCCTCTGGGCGCCGGTGGTGGATCGCTTCGGGCTCGGCAGGCTGGGCAGAAGGCGCGGCTGGATGGCGCTGACGCAGCTCCTGCTCATCGTGGCCATCGGCGTGCTGGGCGCGCTGGACCCCTCCGAGGCACCGTTGATGGTGGCCTCCGTCGCGCTGGGCGTGGCGCTGCTCTCGGCCACCCAGGACATCAGCGCGGATGCGTACCGCACGGACCTGCTCCCCGAACGCGAGCGCGCCGCCGGCACCGCCACCTTCGTGATGGGCTACCGGGTGGCGCTGATCGTCGCCGGCGCGGGCGCCCTCATCCTCTCCGACCTCGTGGGCTGGCAGGTCGTCTACTGGGTGATGGCGGGCCTGATGACCATCGGCGTCGTCGCCACCCTGCGGGCGCCCGAACCCGAAGGGGCCGAGGCGCCGCCGTCCCTCACCGCCGCGGTGGTGGAGCCGTTGCGGAACTGGTTCTCGCGGCCGGCCGCGCTGGGCGTGCTCGCCTTCCTCGTCCTCTACAAGTGCGGCGACGAGGTGGCGCGCGGGATGATCACCCCGTTCCTGGTGAAGACCGGCTTCACCAACACCGAGATCGGCGCGGTCAACCAGGGCTTCGGGATGGCGGCGACGATCGTGGGCGTGTTCTTCGCCGGGGGCCTTCTGGCGAGGATGGGCGTGCGCCGGGCGCTCCTCGTCTTCGGCGTGCTGCAGGCGGCGACCAACGGGCTCTACGGGCTGCTCGCGCTGGCGGGGAAGAGCTACGGGCTTCTGTGGGCGAGCATCGGCGCGGACAACCTCACCGGCGGCATGGCCACCGCGGCGTTCGTGGCCTTCCTGATGAGCCTGTGCGACCGGCGCTTCACCGCCACCCAGTACGCGCTGCTCTCGAGCCTCTCCGCGTTCGGCGGAAGGCTGCTGGCCTCCGGCTCCGGCTACGTGGCCGAGGGCGCGGGCTGGCCCGGGTTCTTCGCGCTGACCATCGCGCTCGCGGTGCCGGGGCTGGTGGTGCTGCGGTTGCTGCCTGCGCGGCTGGGACCTTCGGACGACGTGTCTGCCACCTCCTCGCCCGCTGCGGCGGCCTGAACCCCGCAAAGCGGAAGCCCGGTCCCCCTTGCGGTGAACCGGGCTCCAAGCGCTTCAACGACGAGCGCGTTGCCGCGAACTACAGGGGGCGGACGTTCTGCGCCTGCAGGCCCTTGGGGCCGCGGGTCACGTCGAACTCCACCTTCTGACCCTCAGGAAGGCTCTTGAACCCATCCGACTGGATGGCGCTGAAGTGGCAGAAAACGTCCTCGCCACCGCCGTCCTGCGTGATGAAGCCAAAGCCCTTCGCATCGTTGAACCACTTGACCGTACCAGTTGCCATCTTCTTCTCTTCTCTCTTCTGCTTGGTAATCAGGCGCCGCCAAAGTGCCGGAGCCTGGTCCTCCGGCGTCTATTCAGCGACGGTGAACTGCCGCGCCTTGTAGCCGTACCCGGAGGACACTTCAATAACCCCCTGTGCGGTTTTCCTCTTCCGCCTCGGACGGAAGAGGAGAGCGCGCCCGCCCGCCTGCCCCGCGGGGGGCGGCCGGGCTCAGACCTCGAGCAGCAGCCGCTCCGGCGCCTCGATGGACTCCTTCACCCGGACGAGGAACTGCACCGCCTCGCGCCCGTCGATCAGCCGGTGGTCGTAGGTGAGGGCCAGGTACATGATCGGCCGGATCACGATCTGCCCGTCCTTCACCACCGCCCGCTCGACGATGTTGTGCATCCCGAGGATGCCCACCTG
>CAZCWA010000615.1:0-2709 GCA_964502265.1 uncultured Myxococcaceae bacterium
CCCCTCTGGCAGCAGCCGCTGTTCGACGCGCTGCAACGCAGGGGCGTGCGCTTCGAAGCGCTCGACCTCAAGCAGAACGCCTTCGCCGACCACGCGGCGCCGCGCGCGAAGCTCTACTTCAACCAGGCGTCTCCCTCCGCCTACGTCCGGGGCAACGTGCGGGCGGTGCCTTTCGCGATGGCGCAGATGCGCGCGCTGGAGCTTCGCGGGGCGCGGGTGCTCAACGGCTCTGCTGCCTTCGCCCTCGAGCTCTCCAAGAGCGCGCAGGCGGCCCTGATGCACAGCCTCGGCATCGACTGTCCGCGCGCCTGGGTCTTCAACGACGTGGAGGCCCTCGCACCGCACGAGGCGGACCTCCACTTCCCCGCGCTGCTCAAGCCCGAGCAGGGCGGCAGCGGCGCGCGGATGCACATGGTCGAGTCGCTCGCCGAGCTGCGCACGTTGCTCGCCCAGCAGCCCGGGCTCTGGCTCCCGGACAACCTGCTCCTGCTCCAGGAGTACTTCCCCACCGACCCCTCGCGCGGGATCGTCCGGATGGAGTTCCTCGGCGGTCAGCTCCTCTACGCCATGCGCGTGGTCAGCCACGGCCGGTTCAACCTCTGCCCGGCGCCGGTGTGCAACCCGGAGGGCCCGGACGGCGAGAGCGTCTGCGCCATCCCCACGCCCGAGCCGGTGAAGCCGGTGGAGTTCTACCCGTACCCCGAGGTCCCGCGCGAAGCGGTGGAGGCCGGTCGCCGCATCTGCGCCGCGGGTGGCCTGGACGTGGGCGGCATCGAGTACCTCGAGACCGCGGACGGGCGCCGCGTCTTCTACGACATCAACGCCAACTCCAACCTGCGCCCCTCCATCGCCGAGGCGTTCGGCTTCGATCCGTTCGAGCGGGTGGTGGACTTCCTCCAGGACGAGCTCCAGCGGACGGAGAACGCGATCAGGAAGCGCGCGGGCTAGAGCGCGAACTGCGGCCGCATCCCGGCGGGGTCGGACATCAGGTCGACCTCTTCGCCACCGAGCGCGCCGATCGCCACCAGCGCGCCGATGAAGCGGACCGCCTGGTTGTAGTCGGGCGCGCGGTCGAGCACCGAGCTCACGCCCTGTCCGGAGGCGAGCTGCCGGAAGAGGCGGAGCTCGCCGCCGGTGAGCATCAGGTCCTCGGGCGAGAGGAACTGCTCGTGGAGCCGGTCGTGCCGCGGCGACAGCGAGGCCACCAGCGTGGTGGCGGTGCCCACCGGCAGGCGCTCGCGGAACGCGCGGAAGAGCTCCGGTCCGAGGGGCTTTCGCACCATCACCCGGGTGGGCAGCCGCGAGGCCACGATCACCGTCCCCGGCATGGTCAGCGCGCGGTCGAAGCGCTGCAGGCACTGCTTCTCCACCGCCGCGTTCATCGTCTGGGGCGTGATGAGGCCCTCGGCCACCAGGTGCTCCCCGAAGTGGCGTCCGCGCGCGCGTGCGCTGGCCACCAGCTCCTCCACCTTCCGCGCGTCCAGGAGCCAGTCCGCCACGAGCTGCACCCCGAGCCGCTCGGTGTGCACGTCCGAGTCCACCCAGACCAGCTCTCCGCCCGCGATGTGGAGCATCCGGCGGATGCGGCCGCCGTCCACCGTCACCGAGGCCTCGCCCCGCGCGCGCCAGAGTTCCGCCAGCCTGTGGAGCAACTGCGTGTTCACCGCGGTCACGCTCGATCCCTGGTTCGCCCGACGCCGGCCTGCCTGGTGGGTTGCGGATGATAGGGACTTTGGATCGCCACCGCCAAATGCACGCCGGGCGGAGTCAACTGTCCCGCAGGTTCAGCGGAATTCGCGCAGCAACAGCGGATCACAGGCCGGGACAGAACGGGAAGCCCGACCAGTGCTCCCCTCAGCCGTCGATCAGCACGGGCGCGAAACCGGCCGCGTCGCACGAAGCGAGGACGTAGCGCACCCCCTGCCGTTCGCCCACGAAGCCGGCGGGGATGCCGGGCCCGTGGAGGTGGCCGTAGACGCAGACCTTCGGCCCGAAGGCTTCGACCGTGCGCGAGAACGCGGTCGGCTCGCCCTGCGCGTACAGCGGCGGGAAGTGCACGGCCACGATGCGGGTGAGCGCTTCGCCGCCCGAGCCCAGGTGCGCCGCCTCCTTCTTCTGCGCGTCGGCCATCGACAGCCCGAGCCGGATGGTCTCGCGCTCCACGTAGTCGGTGGACGGCGCCTCGTCCCCCATCTCGCCGCCGGGCATCGGCGGTGCGCCCGGCGCGGTCCACAGCCGCGAGCCGGCGATCAGCCAGCGTCCCGCGACGACCGCCGAGTTCTGCAGGAAGCCTGCGAACGAAGGGTAGGGCTCGAAGAGCTTGCGCAGCTTCGCGGACGAGTCTCCCCACCAGTTGTCGTGGTTGCCGCGCAGCAGGACCTTCTTCCCCGGCCGCGCGTCGAGCCAGGCGAGGTCGTCCAGCACCTCGTGCGCGCGCGAGGCCCACGAGATGTCGCCGGCGACGATCACCACGTCCTCGGGGCGGACCATCGCGTCCCAGGCCTGGCGCAAAGGCTCGGGGTGGTTCGTCCAGCCGAAGCGGTCCATGCCCTTCCCCCGCGTGGAGGGAAGGTGCGTGTCGCCGATCGCGAAGAGGCGCATGGGCATCCGTCTACGCGAACGTGCGGGGTGCGGCTACGGCGAGGGCGCCTGCTCGGCCGGGAAGACGTTGACCAGCATCCCCGCGTTCACCGACGCCACGCCGTTGCG
>CAZCWA010000616.1:0-2698 GCA_964502265.1 uncultured Myxococcaceae bacterium
CCGGGCGGCCGCTCGAAGGGGCGGAGGTCCTCGAGCAGGCGATCGTCGCCGGCTTCGACCGTGCGGCCGGACTGGAAAGGCTCTCCGTGTTGTACGAGTCCGCGGGCCGGCAGGACCGGCTCGCGGTGGTGCTCGAACGGCAGGTCGTCGATCTGCGCGAGCGCGGTGAAGAAGACAAGGCGGCGCGGCTGTGGCTGCGCCGCGCGCAGGTGTTGGAGGCTTCCTTGGGTGACCGTCAGGCTGCGGTGAAGAGCTACCGCGAGATTCTCGAGCAGCGTCCGTCGGATCCGGACGCGCTTGCCGCGCTCGAGGCGATGCTCGACGACCCGGAGCACGGGCTCGAGGCGGCGCGCGCGTTGTTGCCGGCGTGGAGCGCGCAGAGCGAGCACCGCAAGCTGGTCTCGACCCTGGAGCGGGTGGCGCAGCTCTCTCCCCTTCTGGAGGAGCGGGTGGGGGCGCTGGCCCAGGCCGGAGACGTCCACCTCACCCACCTGCGGCAGCCGGAGCTGGCCTTCGCGGTGTTGATGCGCGCCGCCGAGCTCAACCTCTCCGACGAGGCGCTGCGGCAGCGGGCGCGCGCGGCGGCGGAGGACGCGGACCTGCTGCCCGAGTACGCGGAGCAGCTCGAGGAGTGGACGGCAGCGGCGGAGGAGCGCGCCCTGCAGCTCTCGCTGCGGTGGGAGCTGGCCGGGCTCAAGGAGCGCAAGCTCACGGACCGGGACGGCGCCATCGCCGAGCTGCGGGCCATGCTCGCGCAGGTGCCGAACCACGCGGACGCGCTGCGCACGTTGCAACGGCTTCACCGCGGCGCGCAGGAGTGGGCGGCGCTGGCGGAGGTGCTCGAAGGGCTGGCGGCCGCCGCCACGACGCCGGCAGAGCGGATCGCGGCGTTCCGGGAGGCGGCGGCGCTGCACGAGGCCACCCTCGGCGATCCGGAGAGCGCGGCGGCGGCGTGGCGCGCCATTGCCTCACTGGACCCGACGGACCGCGAGGCGGCGCTGGCGCTGGACCGCCTCTACTCGGAGCTGAACCGGCCGGAGGATCTCGCCTTCGCGCTGGAGCTTCGGCGCACGCAGGAGCCGTCTGGGCCCTCGGGGCGCGAGATCGCCTTCCGCCTCGCACAGCTCCGCGCGGAGCGGTTGGACGACGCCACGGGCGCGCTGGCGCTCTACCGGGACATCCTGGAGGCAGATCCCTCCCATCCGGGGACGCGCGACACCCTGGAGGCGCTGGCGCGTTCGGACGACCCGCTCGGCGCCACCGCGCTGGAGCTGCTCGACGGTCACCTGGCAAAGGCCGGCGACCACGCGCGCCGGGTGTCCATCCGCGAGGCGCGGCTGGGCTTCGCGCTCTCGTCGGAGCGGGCGGCGCTGGAGGCGGAGATCCGGCGGATCTCGGAGGAGGAGCTGGGCCGGCCGGACCTCGCGTTCATGGCCGCGGTGAAGGCGTTCGCGCGGACGGAGGCGGATCGCGCGGCGCTGCAGCCGGAGCTGGAGCGGCTGGCGAAGCGGACGGATCAGTGGGACGCGCTGGCGGAGGTGTACGAGTCGGCGGCGGACGAGCTCGAGCCGGGCGCGCCCCTGCTGACGGCGCTGCTGCGTCGAGCGGCCGAGGTGCGCGCGTCCCTCGGCGAGCCGGAGGAGGCCACGCGGCTGTGGAAGCGGGTGCTGGAGGAGGCGCCGGAGGACCGGCAGGCGCTCGACAGCCTCTCTCGCCTCTACGAGCAGTCGCAGAACGCGCGGAACCTCTCCGAGGTGTACGCGAAGCAGGCGCAGCTTGCGCAGGGTGAGGCCGAGAAGGCGGCGCTCTTGCGCAAGGCGGGGGCGGCGTACGAGTCCGCCGGCGACGACCTGCAGGCGGTGGAGGCCTACCTCTCCGCGTTGGCGGCACATCCGGAGGACCCCGCTGCGGCGGTCGAGCCGCTGGAGGCGCTGGAGCGGCTCTACCGCAAGCTGGATCGGGCAGGCGACGCGGCGGACGCGCTGCAGAAGCTGGCGCAGCTCACCGACGAGACGACGTCCCCGGGCGCGAAGGCGGAGTACGTCCTTCGCCGCGCGGCGTTGCTGGAGCGGACGGGCGCGCTCTCCGAAGCATGCGAGGGGTACGTGACCGCCCTCTCGCTGTCGCCGCGCGAACCGCAGGCGGTGGCGGGGCTGGAGCGGCTCTTCACCGCCGAGCCGGTGCGCGCCCAGGTGGCGGCAGCGCTGGAGCCGGTCTACCGGGACGGCCACGACGCGCGGCGGCTGTGCGAGGTGCTCGAGGCGCGGCTGGCGGCGGCCTCCCCGCATGCGGCGGAGGAACGGCTCGTGCTCGTCAACGAGCTCGCGCAGCTTCGTGAGGGACTGGACGAGCCGTCGCTGGCCTTCGCGGCGAGGCTTCGCGCCTTCACCGAGGCGCCGAACGATCCGCAGGTGCGCGCCGAGCTGGAGCGTCTGGCGGCGGCCACCGGATCCTTCGAGGAGCTGGCGGCGGCATACGAAGACCGCCTCGATCGCGAGGAGGACGAGGCGCTGGCGTTGGAGCTGTGGCGCAAGCTCGGGGACGTGTACGCGCAGCGGCTCGGGCGCGACGACCTGGCAGCGCGGGCGCTGGAGGAGGTGGCCCGTCGCGTGCCGAAGGAGCTCCCGGTGCTGGAGGCGCTGGCGCGGCTGTACCGCAAGCAGCAGAAGCCCCGCGAGCTCGCGCACGCCATGCGGCG
>CAZCWA010000617.1:0-2687 GCA_964502265.1 uncultured Myxococcaceae bacterium
TCGCGGCGGCCGGCGGCTCCGGCGTCACGGGCGCGGGCGCCTGGGCCACCTGCACGGGGGCGGGCTGCGGGGGAGCCTGGACGACGGGTGCGGACGAGCCCCCATCACCGAAGGCCAGCGCGAGCACCGCCACCACCAGCACCACCACCAGGCCCAGCATCACCGCGCCGCCGATGAGCAGCGGCTTCGACAGCCCACCCGACGATGCGGCCACGGCGGCAGGAACCGAGGCGGCGGACTGCGGCAATTGAGGCGACGCGCGCCCGGAGTCGGAGCGGCCCGCCCGGGGCATCCCAGCAGCCGCCCCGGCCCTCGAATCCCCGCTGAAGGCCGCCGGGGAAGACGCAGCAGCCGAGACGAACGCCCCTGCTGCAGCGCCCTCGGGCTCGCCGAGGTCGTCTCCCATCCGGTGCTCTTCCGACGGCAGATCCAGAAGCCCCTTGATCCCTTCGTCCTGAGATCCCGACGAGGTGGCAGCAGACGCCGCCGAAGGCTCCGGCTGGGGCGGCCGCGCGAGCGCCTCGATCTCCTCCTTCACCAGCGAGGCCAGGGCGGACGCCGCGGAGGGCTTCCACCCGCCAGCATCCTCACCGGAACCGGTACCGGAGGCGGCCACCGCGGCAGCCGCCTGCATGGGCGCAGGCGTGACCGTGCGTGCGCGGGTGCTGAAGGCGCTCTCCACCGGGCCGGGCGGAAGCGTGGGCGAGTCCTCATCCTCGCCCGATCCCACGATGACCGGCTTCTTCGGCTGCGGCGCCAGCACCGGCGTCAGCTCGTCCACCTCCGAGAGCGGCAGCCAGTCCGGGAACCCGGCCCGCCAGCACAGGCTGTCGGGGCCGATCTCGCCCGCGTCCCAGTGGCCCTTCACCTTCTCCAGGGTGAGCGGGCCCACCTGCCGCTCGTCGATCGCCACGAACCAGTCGTGCTTCTCAGGCTCGGACGCCGCGCCCTTGCTCACCACGGCCTTCGCCCCGCCCGCCTCGCTGCCTGCCGCCTCCTCCGCGAGCTTGCGGACGGTCTCCGCGTCCAGCACCCGGGTGGAGAGCCGGTCGTCGTTCGTGTCCTCGCCCAGGCCCAGCCCTGCGCCCGGAGCGTCCCCGTCGCGGTCGGACAGCGCGCCCATCGGGTGCGACCCCGAGTTGAGCACCTGGTCGAACACCGCGCCGATCTCGTCCTCTTCAACGCCGGCGAAGAGCCCGGAGGCCGGCATGGACGCACCTTCGCGCGGCGCCGCGGCGTCGGCCGTTCCCTCGCCGGCCGCGTCCGAGCGGGACTCCGCGTCCCCGAAGGCGTTCTCCAGCGCGCTCCTCAGCGCGGCCGCGTCCTCCGGGCTGCCGACGGAAGTGGGCTCGTCGTACGGATCCGAGGTCAGCGGGTTCTGCATCACCTGGGTGGCCTGCACCCCATCGTCCGAAGGCGGCGGGGGCGGCGACGCCACCTCCTGCATCCGGCGCACGAGGATCACGAAGCCGCACTTCTTGCAGCGGACCTTGACCCCCTTCGCGCCGACCTTCTCGTCGGAGATCATGTACTGCGCACGGCAGCTGTCACACACGAAGCGCATCGGTCCCCGCAAGCCTCAGAAAAGACGAAGAAAAACGGCGGAATCGTAGTTGCCGCACCGGAAGGGGGTCAAGGAAAGGGAGGTGGGCGACCGGGCGTGGGACGCGCGCCCGGCCGTTGGGGTTCCAGGCCTACTTCTTCGCCGCGATCTCCACGCTGGTGCCCACCGCCACCCGCAGCGCGTGCAGGTCTTCGGAGAGCGCGAACACGAGCAGGTCCCGGATCTTCGTCCGCACCGGCACCCGGAAGGTTCCGCCGGTCTCCCCCGTCACCGCGCGCTTGGCCGCCTCCATGTCGCCTGCGACGAAGAGCCCGGTCCGCACCGCGGTCAGCTCCGCGCCGTCGAGGTACTGGCGCACGTCGTCCGCCGCGCCCCCCTTCATCCAGGCCGCCACCTCCCGCCCGAGCGCGATCTTCGCCTGCGCGGTCAGCGCGCGGTCCAGCATCCGGCGAAGCTCCTCCACCGCCTTCGGCTCGGCGGTGATCCGGAACTGGGGGACGCTCAGCGAGACCGCGGCCTGGAAGAGCGCCTCCAGCCGCTCGGCCGGCATCCGCTGTGAGAGCGCCAACTCCGGACGGATGAGCGCAAACGCGCGCCCGAGCCCGTAGAGCAGCTCCTTCTGCACCCGCTCGTTGGTGTCCACCGGGAAGAACCTGCCGCCCACCTTCAGGCAGACCGGTTCGGTGTGGCACACCTCAATGCCCACCATCGGCTCGGGCACCGGGTCGTTCGTCTTCCGGGCCATGCGCTCCAGCCGGGCCACGAGGTACGGCGAATACAGCTCCACCGCCTCCATCCCCAGAAGCCGCGAGACGTAGCGGTACTGGTGCACCTGCAGCACGTTGGAGGTCCCCACGTCCACCCGGTGGCGGCGTGGGTTCAGGCCGTACTGCGCGTGCGGCGCCGCGAGCTGGGCGCCCACCCCCTCGAAGAGGATGGCCATGATGTCCGCCATGGGCCCGCGCACCGACGGGTGGAACAGGTGCGTGCGCCAGAGCCTGTCGGTCATCGCCTGCTGGGCCTGCTCGCGCTTCTTCGCCCACGGCCCGAGCTTGCGGAGCACCTCCTCCTCGTGTGCGCCCACCTCGCCGATGAGCCCCTGCGCCACCTGCGCGGCGAGCCA
>CAZCWA010000618.1:0-2673 GCA_964502265.1 uncultured Myxococcaceae bacterium
GACGAGGTGTGGGTGGCGTTGTCGGCCGTGTCCGCGCCGCAGGTCAAGCCCGCAACCACCACTCCCGCGCCCGCGCCCGCGCCCGCGCGCGCTGCGCTGTCGAGCCCGACCAGCGGGCAGGCGCCCCAGCGTCCAGAGCGCATTCAACCTCCGGATTCGAAGCCGGCCGGTCGCACGGCTGCCCTGAGGGTACCCAGGCTATTTCAAGGTCCGCCTCCGGTGTCGCCGGTGGCGAACGACGAGCGGCGCACGCTGGACGAGGTCCGCCGGGAGCTGGGGGATTGCCGCCGGTGCAAGCTGTGCGAGGGGCGGAGCAAGATCGTCTTCGGCGTGGGCAACCCGCGCGCGGAGCTGGTGTTCGTGGGCGAGGGGCCGGGTGCGGAGGAGGACGCGCAGGGCATCCCCTTCGTCGGCGCGGCAGGCCAGCTCCTGACGAAGATGATCGAGGCGATGGGCTACGCGCGCGACGACGTCTACATCTGCAACGTCGTGAAGTGCCGGCCGCCGGGGAACCGGAACCCGGAGCTCGACGAGATCGCTGCGTGCGAGCCGTTCCTGCGCGCGCAGTTGGGGGCGATCCAGCCGAAGGTGATCGTGGCTCTGGGCAAGTTCGCGTCGCAGACGCTCCTGCGAGACCAGACGGCGATAAGCCAGCTCCGCGGCAACTGGCGCGAGTACCTCGGCATCCCGCTGATGCCCACGTTCCATCCCGCGTACCTCCTTCGCAACGCAGCGGAGAAGCGCGTGGTGTGGCAGGACCTGCAGCAGGTGATGAAGCGGCTCGGGAAGGAGAAGGCAGGCGCATGAACGTGACGATGAAGGGCACCGTCGAGCTCCGGGACATCCACGCGCCGAGCCTCGAGGGCAACCCGCTCGGGGACTCCGCCACCCGCCGCACGCCGATCTATCTGCCGCCCGGCTACGCGCAGTCGAGCGCGCGCCACCCGGTCATCTACTTCCTCCAGGGCTTCACCGGCGGCGGGATGGCCTGGGTGAACTATCCCGGCTTCGGCCAGACGGTGCCCGAGCGGCTCGACGCGATGGTGGCAGCGGGGAAGGTGCCCCCGTTCATCGGCGTCTTCGTGGACGGCTGGACCGCGATCGGCGGCAGCCAGTGGGTGAACAGCGAGGCCATCGGCAACTACCGCGACTACGTGGCGCGCGACGTGGTGGCCTGGGCGGACGCGAACCTGCGCACGGTGCCGGAGCGGGAGGCGCGCGCGGTGGTGGGGCACTCGTCCGGCGGCTTCGGCGCACTGGTGATGGGCCGGCACCACGCGGACGTCTTCGCGCACGTGGGCTCGCAATCCGGCGATGCGTACTTCGAGTACTGCTACCTGCGCGATCTTCCGAACGCTGCGGGTGCGCTGCTGAAGGCGGGCTCGGTGCGCGCGTGGTTCGAGGACTTCTGGCGGCGGGCGAAGGAGACGAAGGTCCGCGGCGACGATCACGGCGTGCTCAACGCGCTGGCGATGGCGGCGGCCTACTCGCCGAAGCGCGGCGAGGACATGAACCTCGAGCTCCCGTTCGATCGCGAGACGGCGCGGCTGCGCGAGGACGTGTGGGCGCGTTGGCTCGAGCACGATCCGGTGCGGTTCATCCCGAAGAGCGCGGACGCCTTCCGCTCGCTGAAGACGGTCTTCGTGGACTGCGGCACCCGCGACGAGTTCAACCTCCGCTGGGGCGCGCGCATGGTCGCGCAGGAGCTCCGGAAGATCGGCGTCGCCGTCCTCCACGAGGAGTTCGAGGACGGGCACATGGGCATCAACTACCGCTACGCCCGCTCGGTCGAGGTCATCGCGCCGCGGCTTGCGCCCGTGGGCCGCCCGGCATAAGCGCGGCGCATGGACCTCGATCGTTACGGCCTGAACCGGGTGGTGGGTGAGACGGGCGTGCTCCCGCAGCGCGCGCAGCGGCTGGACCCTTCGCTGCCCATGCGCGCCGGCGAGCTCGTGATCGACGTGGAGTCGCTCAACGTGGACGCCGCCTCGTTCAAGCAGATCAAGGACGCATGCGAGGGCGACGAGACGAAGATGATCGCGATGATCCGCGAGATCGTCTCCGCCCGCGGGAAGATGCAGAACCCGGTCACCGGCTCGGGCGGCATGCTCATCGGCCGCGTCCGGGAGATCTCTTCGGCGCACCCGGCGCACGGCACGCTGAAGCCGGGCGAGCGCATCGCCACCCTGGTCAGCCTCTCGCTCACGCCGCTGGTGATCGAGGAGGTCCGCGCCATCCACCCCGCGATCGATCGCGTGGACGTGCGCGGTCACGCGCTGCTCTTTCCCAGCGGCCTGTGGGCGCGGCTGCCGGACGACATGCCGGACACCCTCGCGCTCGCGGCGCTGGACGTGTGCGGCGCGCCGGCCCTCGTCGCCCGCTACGTCAAGCCGGGGATGACGGTGGCGGTGCTCGGCAGCGGCAAGAGCGGCGCGCTCTGCCTCGCGCAGGCGAAGCGGATGCTCGAGGGCAACGGTCGGCTGCTCGCGCTCGACATCTCGGATCGCGCGCTGCAGACGCTGACGGACCTTGGGCTGTGCGACGAGGCGGTGAAGGTGGACGCCACCCGCGCGGTGGACGTGCTCGAGGCGGTGAGCCGCGCCACCTCGGGCGGGCTGTGCGACCTGGTGGTGAACTGCGCGTCCGTGCCGCAGACGGAGATGGCCTCCATCC
>CAZCWA010000619.1:0-2672 GCA_964502265.1 uncultured Myxococcaceae bacterium
GTGAGCGCGGGGAGCGTTCGGTGCGCAGCCGCGAGGACAAGCCCCGCGAGCGCGACCGGGATCGCGATCGGGGCGAGCGCCGTGACCGGGACCGCGACGGCGACAGGCCTCGCACGCGGCGTGTGGAGCTCGAGCCGGCGGAAGGTCAGGCCCGGCTGTGGGTCGGGCTGGGCAAGCTCGAGGGGCTCGAAGGCGAGGCGGCGGTGCGCGAGGCGCTGGCCGGGATGGGCGCGCCCGGCGACAAGATCGTGGGCGTCGACGTTCGGCCGGGCTTCTCCTACGTGGTGGTGGCCGAGGAGGACGTGGCCGCGTTCGAGGCGGTGAGCGGAAGGCAGCACGAGGGCCGCGCCGTGCGCATCGAGCGCGCGCGTCCGCCCGGTGAGCGCACGAAGACCGAGCGCGCGCCGCGTCCCGAGGAGCCGATGGAGGGCCCGGGCGAGGTGCGGGTGTGGACCTCGCTCGGATCGAACATGGGCCTCGATGCAGAGGGCGTGAAGGTCACGCTGTCCGCGGCCGGCGCCCCGGTGGAGCACGTCCTCCGGGTGCTGATGCGGCCGCAGTACTCCTACGTGGTGGTGATGGACGAGCACGTGGCCGCGTTCGAGGCGGTGAGCGGGAAGCCGCACGGCGAGCACACGCTGAAGCTCGAGCGCGCGCGTCCCCGGGCCGAACGCCGCGAGCGCACCGAGCGCGAGCCCCGCTCGACCGAGCCGGCGGAGGAGCCGGGGCAGGCGCGGCTGTGGGTGGGCCTGGGCAAGGCGGACGGCCTGGACGAGGCGGGCGTGCAGGCAGCGCTCGAGGCGGCCGGTGCGCCCGCGGGCAAGGTCCAGCGCGTGTCCCTGCGTCCGGCCTACGCCTACGTGTTCGTCGCCGACGAGGACGTGCCCGCCTTCGAGGCGGTCAACGGCAAGGCGCACGGCGAGAAGGTCATCAAGCTCGAGCGCGCCCGCCCGCGGCGGTAGAACTGTCCACTGGCGGAAATTCCGGGCGGCCGCTAAAGGCGCGCGCGCGTGACTCCGGCGATCGAAGCGCAGCAGGTGGTGAAGACGTACCCGGGAGGCGTGCGCGCGCTGCGCGGCGTGTCCTTCCGGATTCCTCCCGGTGAGCGGGCGTGTCTGCTCGGGCCCAACGGCGCGGGCAAGACCACGCTCATCCGGATCCTCATCGGCGCGTTCCGGCCCACGCAGGGCGTGGCGCGGCTGTTCGGCGCGGGCGTGGACGACGCTTCGTTCCTCGAGGCGAAGCGGCGGGTGGGGATCGTCCCGCAGTCGCCGGGGATGTACCGGGACCTCTCCTGCGCGGACTACCTCGCGCTGGTGCGCGCGCTCTACGGCGCTTCAGACGGCGCGGTGTCCGAGGTGGTGGAGGCCTTCGGCATCGGTCCGTTCCTGGGAAGGCCCATGTCCACGCTCTCCGGCGGCCAGCAGCGCAAGCTGTCGCTGGCGGCGGCGCTGGTGGGCAAGCCGGACCTGCTGCTGCTCGACGAGCCCACCGCGGGGCTCGACCCGGTGGCGACGCGCGACATCCACGCCTACCTGCGCGAGGCCACCCGCGGACGCACCGTGCTCCTGTGCACCCACAACCTCCAGGAGGCCGAGGCGCTCTGCGAGAGCGCGATCATCCTCCGCGAGGGAGAGGCGCTGGTGCACGCGCCCATCGACACGCTCCGCCGTCAGGCGCGCACCGCGATCGTCCTCGCCGCCACCGGGGGCGCAGACGCCTTGGCCGCCGCGCTGACGTCGCTGGGCCACGCGGTGGAGAGGATTCCGGGAGAGGACCGCGTGCGGGTCCATGCCGACGCGCCGCAGGCAGACGCCGCGAAGCTGGTCCGCGCGCTGGTGGAGCGGGGGATCGGCGTCTACGAGTGCCGCATCGAGATGCCCACCCTCGAAGACCTCTTCCACCACATCCTCCGCGGAGGCGCGCATGGCCGGTGAGCTCGGCATCCTCTTCCGCAAGGAGTGGCGGCAGCTCCTGCGCAGCCGCGGCGCGGTGCTGACGGCGCTCATCCTCCCGGCCATCGTGCTGCTGCTGGTGCCGCTGACACAGATCCTCGCGGTGGGCGCGATCCCCACGCAGGAGCTGCCAGAGGGCATCTCGCTCCCGCCGGGCCTCGCGAACCTGAAGGACGATCCCTCGGCGATCATCCGCTTCGTGCTCCCGCTGATGGTCTCGCTGGGCGGGCTCATCGTGCCCATGGTGAGCGCGACCTACACCATCGTCGCCGAGCGCGAGGCCCGGACCCTGGAGCTGCTGGTGTCGCTGCCGGTGGCGATGGAGCAGGTGATCCTCGCCAAGCTGCTCGCGCTGCTGGCGCTCACCGCGGGCATCACCGTGCCCATGTTCTCGATCACCGGCGCCGCCCTGCTCTGGACGGGCACCGCCGGACCGGGGTTCGTGGCCGCGCTGGCGTTGCTGCTGCTGGCCGCGCTTACCTTCTCCACCACCGGGGCGCTGCTGATCAGCCTGCTCTCGAAGGACTTCCGCACCGCCAACAACCTCAGCGGCGCCTTGCTGCTGCCGGCCATCTTCGTGGTGCTGGGCCTGCTCGCGGGCGTGCCGTCGCAGCTTGCGGCCGCGCTGCTTGCGGCGGGGCTGCTGACCGTGGCCTCCGTGGCCTGCGCGCTGGTCTCGCTGAAGGTGGTCACCTTCGAGCGGCTGCTGCGCTGAGC
>CAZCWA010000620.1:0-2670 GCA_964502265.1 uncultured Myxococcaceae bacterium
CCCGGTGCTCGCGGCGTGGGTGCGGCCCTGATCGTCCTTCACCCGCCCGCGCAGGATGTAGAAGCCTGCGTCCTTCGGCGTGAAGGCGCACGACACCGCGGCCTGCGCGTCGGACGTGAGCGAACAGGTGTGAACCGTCTGCTCCACCGGCTCGCTCACCGTGGTCAGCCCGCCGCCCGCGTCCTTCTGCCGCACCGATCGCCAGGTCCGATGGACGACTTCGACCTCGAACGCGCGCTCGCCGATGCGCTTGCCCATCGTGTCCGTCACCAGCGCCTCCACCGTCACCGGCTGTCCTGCCTGCGAGAAGCCGGAGGGCGGCCGGACGCCGACGTAGAACTGGCCGGGGTGGACGGTGAGCGAGGTGCGGTTGGCCACCCTCTGGCGGCTCACGTCCTCGACCTCCGCTTCGATCGTGTACTGCCAGGTCCGCTCGCCGGGCGCCTCCGCGGTGCCGGCGTTGATGGTCAAGCTGCCCTTTCCATCCGCCCGCCCCTCCCCCGAGCCCACGAAGCCGGTCTGCTCGCCGGGCTCGCCGTCGTCCCACCACCAGGTGTCGTGGCCGAAGACGTACGCGTCGAGCCCCGCCGGCGCGAACCGCTGCGAGGCTCTGTGCGCGCTCCAGCGGACCGGCACCTCGCTCATCGCGCCGCCGAAGAGGTAGCGCGCGATCACCGTGGCGTTGACCTGCTCGCCGGCCACGAGGCTCTGCTTCTCCGCGAGCACGTCCACCTTGAACTGAGGCGCGCGGTACTCCTCCACGCGGAAGCTGGTGGAGAAATGGATGTTGCCCCCCGGCGCGTTGCCGGACGCTTCGACGCTGTACCAACCGGTGGGCGCGTCCTTCGGCACGAGGGCGTCGAGGGCGAACGTGCCGAACTTCGTCACCTTCACCCGCTGCGTCGTCTGGTCCTCGCCGCGCGAGTCGCGGACGATCACCTGCAGCTCGGAGCCTGCCTCGGGCGCCTTCAGCGCGCCCAGCGTGCGGTACCGCGCGAGCCCCTTCACGTGCACCGTCTCGCCGGGCCGATAGATGCCGCGCTCGGTGAAGACGAAGCCGGAGGGCTCCGGGCGCCTGCCCTCCCAGCCCTGCATCAGGTTGAAGTCCCACGCCGCGACCCCGTCCTGCCACGACGATGCGGTGATGCCCGTGTCCTCGCCGCGCGTGGCGTTGACGAGGGTGAACGGCTCCGACCAGTCGGACTCGCCGGGGATGAGCGTCTCCGCGCCGGGGACGTCGACGAGCCCCTCCGCATCGGTGGTGCCCGACCAGCGCGCCGCGCCGCCTCGATCGAGGATGGACACCTGAACGTTCGCTGCACCCTTGCCGCTGGACAGCTCCGTCACCCAGACCGCCGAACGCGCGGGTCCGATCTTCAGGTGCGCGGCGAGGTTCGTCACCTGCACCAGCACGTGAAAGCCGCCCTGCGGCCGCCACGAGAGCTCCGGCGAGTCCAGCCGCACCAGCGCGAGGCCCGTCTTCCCCTCGCCACCGAAGACCCGGTCGAGCGGGATGCGGTGCAGGCGCTTGTCGTTCCGCGCGTATCGCAGCTCCTGCGTCTCGGAGTGATCCGGCGGCCGCGAAATGTGGCGGCTCGCCTCCCAGATCCCATTGGCGAGGATCCGCGCCGCCTCGGTGGGCGTGAGGCTCCAGAGGGCCACATCCAGCCGCCGCAGGTTCACCACCTCCACCGGCAGCGCGGCGCCCTTCGACGACTCGATGAGCGCGTTCTCCCCACCCGTCCAGAGCGATGGACGCAGATTCGAGGTGCTGGCGCCGGAGGAGAAGGGCTGGCCGCTGGACTGGCCGAAGACGTCGCGGACGCCGGGCTTGATGGTGACCTGGTACGCGGTGCCCGGCTTGAACGCGCCGAAGATGCGCGCCTGCGGCGTGGCGGAGGAGTCGCCGTGGTAGCCGTGTGGTGCCCAGGTGCTGGACGACTCCCAGTCGAGCTCCACCGCGGGCGTGATCTCCAGCCGCTCCTTCAACGTGTTCAGCTCCACCTCGTTGGAGGTGGCGATCACCAGCGGGCCGTTCGGGCAGTGAGTCGCGTGCTGCGAGCAGAAGCCGGCGCCGGACAGGCGAAGCGGGCCGTAGGTGCGGAAGCCCAGCTCGATCGGGCTCTGGAGCGTGAGCGGTCCCTCTTCACCCGGCAGCGTGTCGGCGATGCGGAGGGTGATCGCGCGATCGAGCGGGAGCGGCTGCGCGGCCCGAAGCTCGTAGCGGGTCTGCATGTTGCGGAAGCCGCGCGCCTCGTCGGACATCCGGTCGTAGGTGCGCTCGCGGTCGTCGGCGCGGCGCTCGTCCGCGATCGAGGTGACCTTCACCAGCTCGAGCGGCCGCGGCGTCCCCTCTCCTTCGACGCTGAGCTGCGTGTGCTGGAGGAGGTCCTTCACCGGCTGGTTGAAGAGGACCTTGAAGGTCTGGTCCGGCGTGAGCCACCGGTGGCCGCGCTGGGGTGAAGTATCCTGCACCTCGGGCGGCGGCGTGCTGAAGCTGAAGGTGTGGTCCTCGCCGAGCGTGCTCCCGTCGATCGCGCGGAGCCCCTCGAGGATGGTGACGGTGAAGCGGCTCGCGTAGGGCACGCGGCCCTCGGGGACGAACTCTGCCGAAGCCGAGCCCAGCCAGCGCCACTCGCCGGGAAGCGGAGGGTCGATGCGCGCGAACGG
>CAZCWA010000621.1:0-2631 GCA_964502265.1 uncultured Myxococcaceae bacterium
GAGCAGCTCGGCAAGCCGACCGGCGCGGACGCGGCGGCGGGGCGGCACACCTTCCCGGCGATGCTCGGGCTGGATGGGGCGCGGAAGCTGGCCGCGGAGCAGGTGGCGCGCGCGAATGACGCAGTGCGGACGCTGGAGCCCGTGCCCGGGCTGCTCGCGCACCTCGCGCGCTACGCGGTGGAGCGCACGCATTGACCGCGAAGGTCGGGCCGGGGCCGCTGCTCGCCGCGCTGCAGGGCCCGGCGGACGTCCGCGCGCTCCCTGAAGACCGGCTGCCGGAGCTGTGCGCGGAGCTGCGCGAGGCGATCGTCGAGGTCTGCGGAAAGGTCGGCGGGCACCTCGGCGCATCGCTGGGCGCGGTGGAGCTCACGGTGGCGCTGCACCGCGTGTTCCGCTCGCCGAAGGACAAGCTCGTCTTCGACGTGGGGCACCAGGCGTACGCGCACAAGCTGCTCACCGGGCGCGCGGCGCGGATGCACTCGCTGCGGCAGGAGGGCGGGGTGGCCCCGTTCCTCGATCCGACCGAGAGCCCGCACGACGCGTTCGGCGCAGGGCACGCCTGCACCGCCGCGAGCATCGCGCTGGGGATGGCGCAGGCGCACGCGCTGGGCGGGGACGAGGGCCGCGCGGTGGCGATCATCGGAGACGGCGCGCTCACCGGCGGGCTCATCTTCGAGGCGCTGAACACCGCGGCCACCTCGGGCGTGCCGTTGACGGTGGTGGTCAACGACAACCAGATGTCGATCTCGGAGAACGTGGGCGCCATCTCGCGGCTGCTCCAGGGCCCCGAGGCGCGCGCCTTCTTCGAGTCGCTCGGGTTCACCTACCTGGGCCCGGTGGACGGGCACGATCTGCACGCGCTCATCGAGGCGCTCGGCGAGGCGAAGCGCGCGCGGCTGCCGGTGGTGGTGCACGCGCGGACGCAGAAGGGACGGGGGTTCGCCGAGGCCGAGGCGGACGCGCGCACCCGCGGCCACGCGATGGGGCCGTTCGAGTGGCGGGGCGACAAGCTCGTGCGCTCGCGCGGGCGCGCCACCTTCAGCGAGGCCTTCGCCGACGCGCTGATGGAGGCGATGGCGAGGGACCGCCGCGTGGTGACGGTCACGCCGGCGATGCTGGAGGGCAGCGCGCTGGTCGCACTGAAGGAGCGATTCGGCGACCGCGTGTTCGACGTGGGGATCGCCGAGCAGCACGCCGTCACCTTCAGCGCCGGGCTCGCCGCGCGCGGGCTGCGGCCGGTGTGCGCGATCTATTCGACGTTCATGCAGCGGGCGATCGACTCGTGGATCCACGACGTGCTGCTGCCGGGGCTGCCGGTGGTGCTGGCGGTGGATCGCGCGGGCCTGGTGGGCGCGGATGGGGCCACCCACCAGGGCGCGTATGACGTGCCGCTGCTCACCGCCGCACCGGGCGCGCAGGTGATGTCCCCGGTGGTGGGTGGGGACGTGGCGCCGCTGCTGGGACACGCGCTCTCGCTGGAGGGCCCGTCGGTGCTCCGCTTCCCGCGGCTCACGCTGCCGGAGGTTCCGCCCGAGGACGAGGCCTCCTTTGCGCTGGGAGATCCCGCCCGGTCGCGCTGGCTGCTGCGGGCGCCGGAGGAAGCTTCCCCGCGGCTCTCGATCGTCGCCTTCGGCCATCTCGCGGTGGAGGCGCTGGCGGCGGCGCGGGGGCTTGCGGGCGTGTCGGTGCTGGACGCGCGGTACGCGGCGCCGCTCGACGAGGAGGCGCTGCACGAGGCCGTCGCGCTCGGCGGCGGAAAGCTGCTCACCGTCGAAGAGGGCACCCCGCGCGGCGGCTTCGGCGGGGCGGTGATGGAGTGGGCCTCGCGTCAGGACGTGCGGGTGCAGATCCGCTCGGTCGCCCTGCCGCACCGGTTCATCCGCCACGGCGACGCGCGCGCACAGCGGACGGCGCTGGGGCTGGACGCAGAAGGGATCCGGCGCGCGGCGGAGGCGATGCTTCGGTGAACCCGCGGGTGCGCAAGGTCCGGCTCGATGTGCTCGTCCACGAGCGCGGGCTGGCCGAGTCGCGCGCGAAGGCGCAGGCGCTGATCCTCGCCGGTCAGGTCGTCGTCGGCGACCAGCGGGTGGACAAGCCCGGGTCCCAGGTGCCCGAGGACGCCGAGCTCCGGCTCAAGGGCGAGGTCCTCCCCTACGTCTCGCGCGGTGGGCTCAAGCTGAAGGGCGCGCTGGATCACTTCTCTTTGAACGCGCGGGTGAAGGGCGCGGTGTGCGCGGACATCGGCGCCTCCACCGGAGGCTTCACCGACTGCCTGCTGCAGGAGGGCGCGGTGAGGGTCCACGCCATCGACGTCGGCTACGGACAGCTCCACGAGAAGCTGCGCGTCGATCCCCGCGTCCTCTCCCGCGAGCGCGTCAACGCGCGCCACCTCACCGACGAGGACCTCCCCGAGCCGGTGGACATCGTGGTCATCGACGTGAGCTTCATCTCGCTCACCCAGGTGCTGCCCTCGGTGCTGCCGAAGCTGAAGCGCTGCGGGCTGCTGGTAGCGCTGGTGAAGCCGCAGTTCGAGGTCGGCCGCGAGAACGTGGGGAAGGGCGGCGTGGTCCGCGACGCCGCCGCCCGCCAGGACGCCATCGACCGCATCCGCGCCTTCGTCGGCGAGCACGG
>CAZCWA010000622.1:0-2598 GCA_964502265.1 uncultured Myxococcaceae bacterium
AGTACCGCACCGGCTCCAGGTGCGAGTGATCGTCCGTATGCAATATACTTCCGATTGCAATCCCGCGGGACAGGTCGACGTCCTTGCGGCGGCTGGTCACGCCGATCAGCGCCTCGCTGTTGGTGCGCACCCAGTCGCCCACGCGGTCGGACAGGCGGGGCAGGCCGTCCGGGCTGTCCTTCAGCTCGAGCAGCAGGTCCACCGTCCCCAGCACCCCGCCGGCGAAGATGACGTTGCGCGCCCGGTAGAGGACCTTCTCGCGGTGGAAGGGCTCGGTGCCGCGGAGGGCGGTGACCTCGTAGCCCGCGCGGCCGTCTGCGTCCCCGTCGCCACCGGCGCCACCGTCCAGAGGCCGCACCCAGGTGACCTCGGTGTCCGGCTCGATGCGGCAGCCGAGCCGTTCGGACAGCCAGAGGTAGTTCTTGTCGAGCGAGTTCTTCGCGTTGAACCGGCACCCGAGCATGCACCCGCCGCACGCCCGGCAGCCGGTCCGGGTGGGGCCCTCGCCACCGAAGTAGGGGTCCTCCACCGTTTCCTGCGGCTTGCCGAAATATACTGCCACCGTGGTGGGCCCGAAGCGCTCCGCCCGGCCCGTCTCCTCGGCGATCTCCTGCAGCACCTCGTCCGGCCGCGTGCGCAGCGGGTTCACGGTGGCGCCGAGCATGCGCCGCGCGGTCTCGTAGTGCGGCGCCAGCTCTCCCTTCCAATCGGCCAGCCCTCCCCAGCCCTCGGCCTTGAAGAAGTCGTCGGTCGGGATGGGGAGCGTGTTCGCGTAGACGAGGGAGCCTCCGCCCACGCCCACACCGCTGAGCACGGTGACGTGGCGGAAGAAGGTCATCCGGAACAGGCCGCGCCACCCGAGCTTCGGGCGCCACATCCATCGCTTCAGGTCCCAGTTGGTCTCCGGGAAGTCCTCGGGGCCGAAGCGCGGGCCCTTCTCGAGCACCAGCACCCGGTAGCCCTTCTCCGTCAGCCGCAGCGCACTCGCGGCCCCCCCGAAGCCGGAGCCGATGATCAGGTAGTCCCACTCGAGTTCGGGCATCCTCACAATTCACTCCTACCGCCGCGCTGCCGCAAGGACCTCCCGTCCGCACTTCCGCAGCGGCTGCCCGCCTGGCCGGCTCAGCTCGGCAGCGGGCGCTCGCGGAGCTTCCACCCGAGGTGGGTGGCCATGGCCATCACCGTGAGCTGCGGGTTCACGCCGAGGCTGGTGGGCAGCACGCTTCCGTCCACCACGAAGAGGTTCTTCACCTCCCAGCTCTGCCCGTCCGGATCCACCACCGAGCTGCCCGGACGCACGCCCATCCGGCAGGACCCGAGCGGATGCTGGGACGCGCACTCGAGCCTGCGCGCCGGAACCTTGTCGAGGTCGAAGCGGCGGAGGCGGTCGGCGGTGAAGGGCTCCTCGCCGAGCACGGGCATCACCACCTCGCGCGCGCCGGCGGCGAAGAAGTCCTCGGCGATGGTGCGGAGCATCACGCTCACGGTCGCGCGGTCCTTGCGCGCCATCCGGTACGAAACGAACGGCTCGCGTCCGAGGCCGCGGCGGACGGTGCCCCCGCCCTCGTCGTGGATGAGCCCGCCGAAGATCGCCATGTGCGAAAGCTGGCGTCCGCGGCGCACGTGCTCGCGGCCGATGCCGGGCATGGTCGCGGCCAGCACGCCCGGTGGGGTGAACAGGCTCATCAGGGTGAACCCCTGCCCCTCGAAGGCGTCGCTGTACGCGCTCTGCATGGCGCCGCGCCACCCTTCCACCTTCTGATCGAAGACGGCCATCACCCGGAACGAAGGGTGGAGGGTGAGGTTGCGCCCCACCTGATCGCTGTCGCGCCCCACGCCGCTTCGCTGGAGGATCACCGGCGAGTGCCACGCGCCCGCGGCGACGATCACCTGCTTCGCGCGCACCCGCAGCTTGCCGCGCCGCCTCCCCACCTCGTCGAGCACGCGCCCGCGCACGCCCACCGCGCGGCCCGCTGAGTCCACCTCCACCCGGTCCACCAGGCAGTCCGAGTAGATCCGTGCGCCCTTGCGCAGCGCGCGCGGCAGGTAGGTCAGGTCCACGCTCATCTTCGCCTGGTGCGGACAGCCGAAGTTGCACCGCCCGCAGCCGTTGCAGCCCCGGGTGTTCCGCCGCGTGGGCTTGAGCGGGTGTCCGTTCCGCGCAGCGCCCTCCGAGAAGAGCACCGTGGAGCGCGAGCGCATCTCCTCGGGGACCTCCTCCACGTTCACCGCGGATTCGACCTCGCGGAACACCGCGTCGACCCGCGCGTCGGTCAGATCCCTCAGGCCGTGATCCCGCCGCCACTCGTTCAACACGTAGCCCGGGGTGCGGAAGCACACGCCGCCGGTGAGCAGCGACGAGCCACCCACACACTTGCCCATCATCACGTTGATCGCCGGGCTGTCCCCGAGCGGCTGGGTGAGGGTCAGCCCCGAGTCCCGCCACATCTCGCGCACGTGCTGGCTCGGGCGATAGCGGCCATAGTCCTCCGGCCTGTGGTGTGCGCCCTCTTCGATGAAGAGCACGTCCCGTCCTGCCTCGGCGAGCAGCGCGCCCACCACCGCGCCGCCCGAGCCGGTGCCGACGATCACCACGTC
>CAZCWA010000623.1:0-2597 GCA_964502265.1 uncultured Myxococcaceae bacterium
GGACTTCCTCGAGGAGGACGGGCTCTACGAGGCGATCACCGAGACCTACCTGCCGCTGCTCGACGCGTTCGACCGGCTGGCGGACGAGGGCGTGCCCTACCGGCTGACGATGACGCTCACGCCCACGCTGGTCTCCATGCTGCGCGACGAGCTCCTGATGAACCGCTACGCGCAGCGGCTGGACCGGCTGTGCGAGCTTGCGGGCAAGGAGGTCCGCCGCACCGAAGGGGATGCGACCTTCTCTTCACTGGCGCGCTTCTACGAGGAGCACCTCGGGCGTCTGCGCCGGCTCTTCCACGAGCGCTACCAGCGGGACGTGGTGGGCGCGTTCCGAAGGCTGCAGGACGCGGGCTACCTCGAGATCGTGACCTGTGGCGCCACCCACGGCTTTCTGCCCCTGATGCAGCGGCGGCCGGAGGCGGTGCGGGCGCAGATCAGCGTGGCGGCGTCGCACTACCGGCAGCACTTCGGGCGGGATCCGCGCGGCATCTGGCTGCCCGAGTGCGGCTACTACCCGGGGCTGGAAGGGCACCTCGCGCAGGAGAACATCCGCTACTTCTTCGTGGACACGCACGCGCTGGTGCGCGGGACGCCGAGGCCGCTGTACGGGCCCTATGCGCCGGTCTTCACCGAGGCGGGCGTGGCTGCGTTCGCGCGCGATCCGGAGTCGTCCGAGCAGGTCTGGAGCGCCGAGCACGGCTACCCGGGCGATGCGGTCTACCGCGAGTTCTACCGGGACATCGGCTGGGACCTGGAGCTCGACTACGTGCGGCCCTACGTGCAGCCCACGGGGGACCGGAAGAACACGGGCATCAAGTACTGGCGGATCACCGCGCGCGGGTCGGAGCACAAGGAGCCGTGGGATCCCGAGGCGGCGCGCGAGCGGGCGCGGGTGCACGCGGCCAACTTCCTCTTCAACCGCGAGCGGCAGATGGAGTGGCTCGCGGGACAGATGGAGGGCCGCCGGCCGGTGGTGGTCGCCCCCTACGACGCCGAGCTGTACGGGCACTGGTGGTTCGAAGGGCCCTGGTTCCTCGAGGAGCTTTTGCGCCTGTCGGCGACGGCGGAGCGGACCTTCCAGCTCGCCACGCCGAGCGGGCACCTCGCCGAGCACACCGAGCACCAGGTGGTGACGCCGTCGATGTCCTCGTGGGGCGAGCGCGGCTACGCGTCGATGTGGCTCGACCCGTCGAACGACTGGATCTACCGGCACCTGCACGAGTGCGCGGACCGGATGGTGGAGCTGGTGCGGCAGAACCCGGACCCGGGGACCTTGCGGCGGCGGGCGCTGAACCAGGCGGCGCGGGAGCTGTTGCTCGCGCAGGCGTCCGACTGGGCGTTCATCATGAAGACCGGCACCATGGTCGAGTACGCGGTGCGCAGGACCAACGAGCACGTGGCGCGCTTCCAGAGGCTCGAGGCGGAGCTGCGCGAGGACCGGATCGACGAGGCGTGGCTGTCCTCGGTCGAGGGCCGGAACAATGTCTTTCCGGAGATCGACTACCGGGTCTACGGTCCTGCGTCGGCGTGAACGACCGACTCCCCAGGCACAAGGCACTGAAGCTGTTGGAGCGCGCGCAGGGGCACCTGCTGCGCGCTCAGTTCCCCGAGGCCGAGTGCATCCTCCGGCAGGTGGTGGACTCGGGTCCTTCGCTTCCGGGCGCACCCGAGCTGCTCGGCGACGCGCTCGCAGGACAGGGCCGCGAGGACGAGGCGATGGCGCTGTGGGAGGCCGCGTGGGCGCGCGATCCCCGAAGCCCCGAGCTCGCGGCGCGAATTGGCTCTTCCCTCTCGCGGCGCGGGCGATCGGCCGAGGCGCTGCCGTACCTCGAGCGCGCGCAGGCGGAGAAGCGGAAGGACGGGGGCACGCTCATCCACCTCGCGCACGCGCTGGCGCAGGCGGGGCGTCTGGACGAGGCGGAGCGGGCGGCGGGCAGGGCGGTGACCGCGGGCGCGGGAGCGGAAGGCCGGCTGGTGCTGGCGGTGGTCCGGGGCCAGCAGGGGCGCTACGACGAGGCGGAGCGGCTGTGCCTGGAGGTGGAGGACGCGGCGCGCACGGCGGAGCTGGTGGATGCCGCGCGCGCGGTGAGGGCGGACGCGGTGCTCTTCCGCGGAGACGCCGCCGGCGCATTGGCCTTGTGGAAGGGGCTGCGGGAGGCGGGGCGGCTCGATGCCTCGTACCTCGCGCACATGGCGTACGCGGCGCAGGTGGCG
This sequence comes from uncultured Myxococcaceae bacterium, assembly GCA_964502265.1. Classification (GTDB taxonomy): domain Bacteria; phylum Myxococcota; class Myxococcia; order Myxococcales; family Myxococcaceae; genus JAFAFL01. The sequence goes on from CAZCWA010000623.1 coordinate 2,215, forward strand.
GGAGAGCCCGCCCTGGGCGACGCGCTGATGGCCGAGCGCATCGCCGCCGGCCCGAGCGCGGACGACCTGGTGCTCTTCGCGCAGATCTCGAACCTGCGCGGGCGCGCGGCGCAGGCGCTCGACGAGCTCGCGCAGGCGGAGCGGCTGGACGAGACGGGCCGGTTCGTCTTCCCCGGACACGGGTTCGAACTGCTCGCCACCCGCGGGCGCGCGCTGCGGCTTCTGGGGCGGCGGGACGAGGCGCGGGCAGTGCTGGAGCAGTTGCTGGACGCGCCGGAAGCGCAGAGCCGCAGGCTGGGGCCGAAGCTGCGGGTGGACCTCGGGCACCTGTGCGCGGAGGAGGGCGCGTTCGAGGACGCGGCGGTGCACTTCGAGGCCGCGCT
>CAZCWA010000624.1:0-2596 GCA_964502265.1 uncultured Myxococcaceae bacterium
GGCTCTTCTACCTCCGTGCGCTCCGCGGCAAGAAGTCCCGCGTGGCCACCCGGGACGAGCAGCGCCCCCGCGCGACCGCCTAGGCGGCGCGCGAAGCGCAAAGAGTTCAAGAACCGTGGCGGCGGTGGGTCCCCGAGGGGTCGCCGCCGCTTCGGCATTGCGGGTGGTCGTGGGGCTCATCTTCGTCCCTGCGGCCGCCTGATATCGTGCGCGAATGGTCCTGCTCGAAGTGGCGGCACAGCACGTCCGCGGCTGCTCACCGGCGGTCCGGGCGGCCCTCCCGCGCGGCTACGTGGCCGTGCAGCCCCCCGGTGCGCTCCACCTGGGCGGGTTGCTCGCGGCGCTGCTCTATCCGGATGGGCGGGGCGGGGACGTGGCCTTCGCGGCCCCCGGGGCGGGGGCGCAGGCCCGGGTGGCGCTCACCTTCGTGGGCGGGGACGGGCAGACGTACCGGCTGGTGCGGCAGCTCGGCGGCGCGGGCGGGCTTCAGCGGCTGGACGGGTCGACCCGCGCCTTCGTCGAGGTGACGCGCGACGCGCAGCAGATGGGCCAGTACCTGCGCTCGCAGGCGAAGCTCCCGCAGCGCACCGCGTTCGAGGGCCTCTTCGTGCTCTCGCCCGAGCAGCTCCCTTCGCGGAACCCCGCTTCCGGTGAGCGCGCGCCCCAGGCCCGGACGGAGGCGGCCGGAAGGCAGCGTCCGGCCAGTGAGCGCCCCGGGCCCGGGCCCGGGCCCGTGGACGTGGCCGAGGTGACCGCGCGCATCGGCAGGCTGGAGCAGGAGCTCGAGGCCGCGACGCGGATCGACACGCTCCAGTTCCGGCAGGACGGGCTGGCGGGAGAGACGTTCGCGCTCGAGGAGCGGCTGAAGGGCGTGGAGGGCCTGAGGGCTGCGCTGGAGGAGGCGGTGGCCTCGCACCGTGCGGCGCCCACCGCGCAGTCGCTGGGGCTGCCCCCGGACATCGAGGAGCGCATCGCGCGGTTCCCCGGGCAGTTGCAGAAGCGGGAGGAGGCCCTGGCGCGGCTCGAGGCGGAGCGCGAGGAGGGTCTTGCCCAGCCGGTGCAGGCGGTGGCGCCGTTCTGGAAGGACGCGCGGTTCGTGGCGGGGTGTGTCGTGGGGACGGCGTGCCTCGGGGTGGGCCTGCTGGGAGAGGGGGCGCTGCGGTACCTCGCGCTGCTGGATGTGCCCGCGTTCGGGGTGGCGGCGCTGGTGGCGCTGAAGTGGGTGGACGATCTGCGCGAGGCGCAGCAGGGCGGGCGGCGGGAGCAGATGCGCTCGGCCCGGGAGCGGAAGGTGCGGGAGGCCTTCGAGGCCGAGGCCCGCCCGGTGAAGGAGGCCGTGGCCCGGCTCGGGGTGGAGGGGCCGAAGGACGTGTTGGAGCTGCTCGCGCAGAGGGCGCAGCGGGCGGCGCGCGTGGAGGCGCTTCAGGCGGAGCTGGCGGCCGCCGAGGCGGACGGGGGGTACCGCGAGGCGAAGCAGAAGCTGCAGGCGGTGCGCCGGGAGGTGGAGGCGATCTCGGAGCAGCTTCAGGCCCTGGCGGGGGGATACGTGCGGGATCCCCGGGAGATCGAACGCGAGCTGCAGCGGGCGAGGGAGTCCCTGCAGCAGCCGGGGGCGGCCCTGGCGGGTGAAGAGGTCCCGGGGCCGGGGCCCGCCGTCGTGGAGGGAGGGGAGGGGGAGGCCGGCGCGGCGCTGGAGGATCCCGCCCCGCGGGTGCTCGCGCTGGCGGCGGACGCGGCGTACGTCGACGTGGCCGAGGTGGCCGCGGCGGTGAAGGGGAGGGCGGGCCAGTACCTGACCGCGCTGAGTGATCGCCGCTGGACCGGGGTGGAGCTCGACGGGCTCGGGCGGGCGCGGCTGCTGGGGCCGGCAGGGCCGGTGCCGGCGGGCGAGGTGGGAGGCGCGGACGCAGACCTCCTCTACGTGGCGCTGCGGTTGACGCTGGTGGAGTGGCTCGCGCAGAGGGTGAGGGTGCCGCTGGTCATCGAGGCGGGAGCCGCCGGGCTGGGAGAGGCCAGGCACCTCCTGCTGGGCAAGATGCTCAAGCAGTTGTCTCAGGCGCCGCAGGTCCAGGTGCAGGTGCTGCACGTCTCCCCGCCGCCCGCCTGCACCGCCCTCGCCGAGGGAGTCGTCCCGCTGTAGCCGGCAGGCCGCGCCCGTCCGTCGTCGGGCCGGCTGCGGCATCGCAGGCGGGTCGGGATGCACGGCCCGCTGCTCGAGCCGTTCACCGAGTTCCTGACACACTCCCCTGGCACGCTCCTCCACCGCGCCGCAGATGCCTTCCACCGCGCCGCAGAAGCCCTCCACCGCGCCGCAGATGCCCCTCCACCGCGCCGCAGGTTCTCCGAGCGCCGCGCCGCAGGTTCTCCGAGCGCCGCGCCGCAGGTTCTCCGAGCGCCGCGCAGAGGCCCTCTGCCCCGGCCAGAGGAACGTGCTGCCTTGAGCCTGCTCGATCCGCAGCAACCTGCGGCGGCTCGACCGGATGGCCGGCGTGCTGAGGTCGCATCCGGCGGTGCCGAGGTCGCATCCGGCGGTGCCGAGGCCGCATCCGGCGGTGCCGAGGCCGCATCCGGCGGTGCCGAGGCCGCATCCGGCGGT
>CAZCWA010000625.1:0-2585 GCA_964502265.1 uncultured Myxococcaceae bacterium
CCAGGCGATCTTCGAGCACTACCTGCCGCGCAACGCGGAGGACAGCCTGCCGCAGAGGGACGAGGGCGCGCTGATCGGGATCGCGGACAGGCTCGACACGCTGTGCGGGATCTTCGCCATCGGCAAGGGTCCGAGCGGTGCGGCGGATCCGTTCGCGCTGCGGCGTGCGTGCCTCGCGGTGATCAACGTGATCCTCGCGCGCGGGTACCGGGTGTCGCTCTCGGCCGCGGTGGACAAGGCGCTGGAGGGCCTTGCGCCGAAGGTGGCGGACGTGAAGCGGAAGCAGGGTGAGCCGGCGGTGCGCGAGCAGGTGCTCGAGTTCTTCCGCGGGCGGCTCAAGTCGCTCTGGGCCGAGGACCACCGGACGGACGTTGTCGAGGCGGTGCTCTCGGCGGGCTACGACGATCTGGTGGCGGCGAAGGCGCGGCTGGATGCGCTCTCGGCGATCGTGGGCCGGGCGGACTTCGCGCCGCTGGCGGTGGCTTTCAAGCGCGTCGTCAACATCGTGGAGAAGCAGGGCAAGGACGTGGGCGCAGGTGACGTTGATCCCGCGCGCATGGTGGACGCCGAGGAGAAGGCGCTGCACGCGGCGTATCTGGGCGCGAAGGAGAAGGTGGGCGGGCTGATCGGGAAGGACGACTTCGCCGGCGCGCTCCGCGAGATCACCGCGCTCAAGCCCACCGTGGACCGCTTCTTCGACAAGGTGATGGTGATGGCCGAGGACAAGGCGCTGCGCGAGAACCGCATCCGCCTGCTCGTCGGCATCGGCGGGCTGTTCGCGCCGGTGGCGGACTTCTCCCGGATCCAGGCGGAGGGCCCGGCGTCGTGAGCCTCGGGCAGTACCGGCGTGCGGGTGTCGGATCCCCTGGGATGGCCTTGGTGATGGCGGGTGCCTTGTTGTCCGCCTCATCATCACGGGCGCGGAGACGGCGTCCGCGCAGGTGGGGATCCAGGTCAGCCAGCAGGGCAACGAGCTGACCTTCTTCTTCGACGGCTGCAACGTCCGCGCGAACGCGACCGGGGAGGACACCTTCGCCCTCTCCGGCTTCGACTGCGAACGGCGGGTGAACCAGCAGACGTGGCGCCTTCGGGGGGCGCGCGGGAGCAGGATCACCGCGTCTGCCACCGCCTTCGACATGGTGATCACCGGCGACGCGGAGAGCGGTGATGAGGACCGCTCCTTCACCTGGAGCTTCACCGGGCGCAGGTAGTGGAGGGGCGAGGGGGACGGTAGGCTTCGCTCCATGTCCCGCTCCGTCTCCGCGCTTCTTCCCTCCCTGGCGTGCGTGTTCCTGCTCGTGCTTCCGCTGGAGGACGCGGAGGCCTGCAGACCCCGCCTACCGGAAGCGCAGCAGGCGTGTTCGCGGATCGAGCTGCTCACCCCGCTCGATGAGCCGCTGCCGGTGAACTCCTTCGCGCTCGTGCTCCAGCCGAACCGCGGGACGACCGAGGCGGATGCGATGCGCGTCGTCCCGGTCTCGATCCTGGATGCGGAGGGCGCCGAGATCGAGCACGGCAACCTCTTTGTCTTCTCGTCCGGCCGGGCGCAGACCATCAAGCCGGTCACGTCGCTGGCGCCGGACGCAAGCTACACGCTCCGCTACGAGGAGTGGTGCGCCACCAGCGGCCATCCGCTCTCGCAGCCGGAGATCATCGAGCGGAGCTTCTCGACGCGGCCGGCGGTCCCGCTCCCCGACTCACCTGCGATGCCGGCGACCGTGGCGGTGAGCGGGCCTCGGACGATCGTCGACACCGAGGTCTCCCTCGATGCGGACTGCTCGACGCGGGAGAAGAAGGTGCGAAAGGCGGAGGTGACGTTGACGCCTTCGATCGACCCGGCCTTCGAGCCACACCTTCCGGTGGTGAAGTGGGAGGTCTGGCTGGAGGGACAGCCCGTCGCTCTGGGTCGGGGGCGGCCCACGCCCGTCACGCTGCGTGAGGCGTGTCGTGGCCAGTCCGTCAGCCGCACCGCGCACCTGTTCATCCAGCTCGACAAGGACGAGCGCACCTGGACGCTGCCCGTCGATGCGCGCTTCGAATGCGAGGACGAATGGGAGGGCCCGCTCGGAGGCTGTGCGTCCGCGCCCGCGGCCCTCGCGCCGCTGGGGCTGGTGCTGGCCGGGATGCTCGCGCGCCGGAGGAAGCGTTCGAACGGCTGAGGACGGCTGAGGTGTGTCGCTCCGGCCGCACGGGCGCTGGCACGCGGCGTGGATTGCTGCGCCGCCCATGCTCCTTCGAATGATCGCGGTCGGTCTGATCTGGTTCGGCTGTTCCATCGCGTGGCTGGTGCTCGGGGGGACGGTGACCTCGCGCACCTCCGAGCAGCAGCACGGGCTCGGCAACGCGGTGGGCGGCCTCTATGGAAGTGAGCTCGTGCAGTCCGCACCGCAGGTGACCCATCCGGTCGAGCGCGAGCACGTCGAGTACGTCGACTTCCCCGGCGGCCAGCGTGAGACGCGCCGCACGATGCGGACCGAGCACCTCCCGGTGCAGCTCGCGGGGCAGGACGTGAAGGTGACGCTCGCGCTCGATCAGCGGAGGAAGGGGCTGCTGTGGTTCGCCACCTACCAGGCCTCGTTCGACGG
>CAZCWA010000626.1:0-2579 GCA_964502265.1 uncultured Myxococcaceae bacterium
CGTAGTCCGCCGCGTCCAGGCGGTTGTGGTAGCGCCCGCCGCAGTTGCGGCACTGCGCCGGCACGCTCACCGAGGTCAGCACCGCCGCCGGCAGCGTGCCCGCGCGCGCGAGCAGGGCGAGCACCGGCGGCGACACCCGCGAGAGGAAGACCTTCGCGCTCTGGGCCACGGTGGCGAGCACCTGGAGCAGGCGGGGCTCGGCCTTCGGGTCCACGGTGCGGACGCCGCCGAAGTCGAACACCACCCGGCCCTCGAGCCCCGCGCTGAGCCGGCGCACGTTGAGGTCCGGCGCGATGATGCCGGTCATCCGGAAGAAGGTGACGTCCGCCTCGATGATCTTGGAGACCGCCATCGCCTCGGGCGGCGCGGAGGGCTGCAGCGACTCCACGTAGCGCAGCACCACCGGCTCCACCGCGCTCTGCGACGGCTGCAGGCGCACGAAGTCGAAGAACTCGCCGGGGATGTCCGCGAACTGCAGCGGCCCCTGGCACACCGGGCACGCGTGCGCGGGGGCCTTGCCGTCCGCCAGCGACTCCCGCTCCTTCTGCACGTCCACGAGGCACACGCGGTCCTCGTTGCACTTTTCGCAGCGGTACGGCGCGAGCAGCGAGAGCAGGCGCGCCACGCCGGCGAACCCCTCCACCATGTTGAGCTGGTCGACGACGATGGGCGGCGCGTGGATGACGTAGAGCCCGCTGGCGCCCGCGGGGAGCCGGCTGACGAACTCGATCCACTTGCGGACGCCGAACGAGGAGATCCGCTCGAGGCGCCCGAGGTCGATGATCACGTGGCCGGAGAGCTCCGCGGACGCCTCGGGGACGGAGAACGTCTCGTCGATCGCGCCGGCGATCCTCAGGTGCGTGACCGAGGCGACGCGGTGGCGGCTGAGGACGGCCCTGCTGGTCTGATTCACGCTGACTCCACTCCGTCCGCGCGGAAGAAGAGCGACTTGTGCCCCCCGCTGCGGCGCCGTTCGTCCCCGAGAGATATCACGGCCACCACCTCGGTGGCCCGGCCCCGCCGGACGCGGATGGCCAGCAGCTCCGAGCTGTCGAGCAGGCGTCGCAACCCCAGCCCCGCACCTCCGCCGGACGCATCCACCTTCGCGCGCGCACCCACGCCGCGCAGCGCCCTCACCAGCGGCTCCGGACCGAACCGCCCGAAGCGATCCACCACCGAGAGGTAGAGCCTGTCGCCCTCCGCACCCACCTCCAGCGCGCACGCGTCCTCGGGCGCAATCTGCGGCTGCTCGTGGCGGCGGTGCGCGTAGCGGGGCCGTCCCTCCGCATCCACCGGCGCATCCAGCAGCGCGTTGGCGAGCAGCTCGTGCGCCACGTCCACCGCCCGCTCCTTCGCCGCCCTGCCGCCGCCCGCGCGCGCCGCAAACGCCGCCGCCTGCTCCGCGCCGCGGGAGATCCCCTCGAACGAGTCCACCCGGTGGCGCTCGCCCTGCGCGCCGGGGATCATCGGCCGGTCGAGCAGGAAGTTCGCCGCCGCCTCCAGCTCCCACGCGGACGGACGCGCGCCCTCGCGCTGCGCGAGCCAGAGCACGCACGGGTGGCGCTCCAGCGGCTCCGCCATCGCATCGGTGAGGCGGCCTTCATGCGGGCGGATCCACGCCGACGGCGGCTCGGAGAAGAGGACGCCGCGGCGGGCGAGCTCGTTGCGCACGAGCGCGAGGGACTGGGGATCCATGCGCTCCGGACGGCCTAGTAGACGAACTTCGCCTCGGCGAAGAGGCTGAGCGGGTTGCCGGGGAAGCCGTGCACCTCTGCGAAGTGGGTGTCGAAGATGTTGCTGCCCAGCAGCGACACCGAGAGCCCGTCGTACACCCGCGCGCCGATGCGGGCGTTGGCCACGAGGTAGGGCGCCAGCCGCACCCGCGTGGTCGCAAGGCCGGTGGACGGATCCACGTTGAACCCCGGATCGAAGCGCTCGCCCACGTAGACGCCGAAGATCTCCGCGAAGCCGATCTGCCCGAGCTGCGTGCGCCCGCGCGCGTAGATGCGGTGGGTGGGCGCGTAGTCCAGCCGTCCGGTGCTCACCCCGTCCACGATGCTCTGCGCGTCGAGGTACTGGTAGGCCACGTCGAAGGACGAGTTGATCGCCTTCACCTGGGCGGCGGCCTCCACCTCGAAGCCCATCACCCGCGCGTCGCCCACGTTCACGAAGCGCGAGGTCGAGCCGAGGGTGAACTCCTGATTGATGAAGTTCTTCGCCAGATTGTAGAAGCCGGTGCCGGTGAGCCGGACCGCGCCGCCCGCCGGCCAGATGTCCACCGCCGCCTCCACCGTGTCCAGCGTCTCGGCGAGCAGGAACGGGTTGCCGTGCAGCGTGGCCGCGTACATCTGCTGGTTGATCGCCAGCTCCGCCAGGGTGGGCGCACGGAAGGCGCGGCCGTAGTTCGTCCGCAGCGTCATCAGCTCCGGCACCGCGTGGAACACGATCGAGGCGCGTGGCGAGATCTGCGACGAGCGCGACCGCCAGACGTGGTCGGGGATGAGGTAGTGGTCGTAGCGCGCGCCGCCGCCCACGATGAGGCGCTGGGTGATCCGGTACTCCGCATCGAGGAAGCCGCC
>CAZCWA010000627.1:0-2571 GCA_964502265.1 uncultured Myxococcaceae bacterium
CGCCTCGAGGAACACGTCCTGGCGCAAGGAACCGCCGGCGAGGGGCGCATGCTCACTCAGCGGGCACCAGACGAAGGGGGCCCAGGCGGAGGGCACCTCGGTGTCGCGCAGCGAGAGGCGGTAGCGGTAGGTCCTGCCCGTCGCGCTCCACAACGCGTGGAAAGAGGGTGCGTGGGGGACCGCCGCCGCCACCCCGAGCGCGTCCCGCTCCTCTCCGAAGTCGAGGGCGCGTGCAACGAGAGGGGAGGCGCGCACCGACACCACCTGCATCCGCGCGTGGACGCCCCGGTCCGTCCGGCCGGCAGGCATCACCACGTCGCGTGCGCCTGCTCGGACGAGTGCTTCACGGAGGCCCTGCTGCACGGTGCGTTCGCCTTCTTGTGCCTGGAAGCCGGCGAAGCGATCGCCGCGGTACCAGAGCCAGAGCGCAGCGCGGGGCTTTTCCATGGGATCGGGACCGGTAAGATACCGGCGGCCCATGACCTCCGGAAAGAACCTCGACGGACTCGCAAGTGGCGGTGGCGACTGGCTCTTTCGGCAGGAGGGGCTGGTGCTCGGCCCCGTCCCCGCGAAGCGGCTGGTGGAGCTGCTCTACGCCGGTGACATCGGCCCCCGGACCGAGGTGGCGCCCATGGGCTCCTCCGAGTTCCGGACCCTGGAATCGGTCGACGACTTCCGCATCCACTGCGCCAAGGCGGAGGCGAAGCGGCGGGTGGAGGTCTCGGACGCGCAGGACCGTGCGCGCTCGGCGAAGCAGCGGAACGCGAAGGCTGCGGGCATCGCCGGGGCGGGGCTGGTGCTGCTGGTGGCGACCGCCGCCGGGGCGTGGTGGCTGGCCACGCACACCGGTGAGGACGACCTCGAGGCCTACGCGCTGGCGAACATCACCGTCGAGCCGCCGCAGATCTGGGGCGCCTCCTCCGAAGGCGAGGACGAGGAGCTGGTGGACTACCCGGGCTCGAAGCCGCCGCCGAGCACGCCCGCCGCCGTCGCCGCGGCCACGCCGGGCGCTGCCGCCGCGCCGCCCACCGTCCCCGCCGCGACCGCGGCCAAACCGCCGCGACGGACCCGTACGCCCACGACTGCGCCCGCGCCCACCGAGAGGCTCTCTGCCGCCAGCGCGGATCCGGACGGGATGCAGACCGCGCAGTTCGATCAGGGGGCGATCAATGCGGTGGTGGCCCGCCACCAGAAGAGCCTCTTCTCCTGCTTCAAGGCCGAGGCCGAGCGCGCGCCGGACTTCGCGGGGCGCATCCCGCTGGAGTTCGTGATCGGCAACGACGGGCGGGTGGCGAAGCTGTGGGTGGACAACCCCCGCTACAAGGACGGGCCGATGTACGACTGCCTGCTCGCCGAGCTCCAGCGCTGGCCCTTCAAGGCCTACGAGGGCGAGCGGGCCACCGTGGGGCTGTCGTTCAACATCGGAAAGCGGTAGGTGGCATCCCGGAAGGGATCCATCCGGGAGGCATGCGTTTGGGAGTCGTGGCAGCGGAGAAGTTGGAGGCGCCCGCCGGCTTGCGGGACGTGGTGAGGGACGCGGCTCGGCGGTTCAAGTCGAGCTGGGTGGAGTTCGGGAAGCTGCTCGTGCAGGTGCGCGACGAGGCGCTCTTCGACCAGTGGGGCTACCCCACGTTCGAGGCCTACTGCTCGAAGGAGCTGCACATCCGCAAGGCCACCGCGGACAAGCTGGTGCGCAGCTTCGGCTTCCTCTCCCGGCACGAGCCGCACGTGGTGGAGCAGGTCCAGCCGGAGGCGGCCTGGGAGGCGCCGGCGCAGAAGGTGCCCGCCTTCGAGGTGGTGGAGGTGCTGGCCGGTGCGGAAGAGCGCGGGCAGCTCTCGGCGGAAGAATATCGGAGCATCCGCGATTCCATCTGGGACGAGGAGCGCCCGGTGGCGCAGGTGAAGCGGGAGCTGGACGGGCGTTTTCCGAAGCCGCCGCCGGAGCCGCCCGCGGAGGGCGCGCAGCTCAAGCGGCTGGCGAGCATGGCAGCAAAGCTCGCGCAGGAGCTCAAGTCCCACCCGAAGGTCAGCAAGGCTGTCGCCGACCGGGCAGCCGCGCTGGCGGAAGATGTCGAAGAGCTGGCAGCTCAAGCGCGCGGCAGCTAGTCGAGAGGGCGGCCACTTCCTGCGGTGGGGCACGCCGCCTATATTTTTCTCCGTGGCGGCCTCCGGTCGCCGGCAGCAGGGATTCAGGGGCGGGTCGGGGCTGTATTAAGGTGGTTGGTCGGGATTTCGGCGCCGTGCAGGGGCCACGGAGTCTGGAGGCAGCGCAGTGAAGAAGGAGCACCACGTCAACCTCTCCTGTTCGTTCTGCGGGAAGTCGCAGAGGGAGGTGCGCAAGCTCATTGCCGGGCCCACCGTCTACATCTGTGACGAGTGCATCAAGCTCTGCAACGACATCATCGCCGAGGAGTCCGAGCGCGACGAGGGCAAGCCGCAGGTGTCCTTGCCCACGCCGGCCGAGATCAAGGCGTTCCTCGACGACTACGTGATCGGTCAGGACATGGCGAAGAAGGTCCTCGCCGTGGCCGTGTACAACCACTACAAGCGCATCTACCAGAAGAAGCCCGC
>CAZCWA010000628.1:0-2565 GCA_964502265.1 uncultured Myxococcaceae bacterium
CTCCTCGCCCTCCCCCTCTCCGCCTGCGCCACCGCGAGGCGCGGCGGGCCCCCCGCGCCCCCACCCGAACTCTCCCCCGCGCAGCGCCAGGGTGAAGTCGCCTTCTTCCGCCACTGCCACTCCTGCCACCCCAATGGCGAGGCGGGGCTGGGGCCGGCGATCCACAACAAGCCGCTGCCCGCGGCCGTGCTGCGGCTGCAGATCCGCCAGGGGCTCGGCGCGATGCCCGCCTTCCCCGACGAGGTCCTCGCGGACGCGGACGTGGATCTGATCATCGACTACCTCCAGGCGATGCGCCGGGCCGAGCCGGGCAAGACGGAGTAGCGGGCGCCGTCGTAAGACGGGGGCATGGTCACGCTGCTCGCGCTCACGCTCGCGTTGGGACAGGTCGAAGGTCCGCCGCTCGAGATCGAGATCGAACCGCACGAAGCCCCATCGGAGCCCGCCCCCGATGCGGTGCAGTGCGAGCTCCGCCCGGCCTCGGGTCCGAAGCTGACGGCCACCCTGAGCGCGCTTCCCCCCTCGCCTCCGTCGACGGAGCGCAGGCTCGGGCTGACCGTGGCCGCGGCCGGCGGCAAGCGCGTCCGGCGCCTCTTCGAGAGCGACCGGCCGGAGCTGTCCATGGCCTGCGCGGAGGACGCGGTGGTGGTGACCTGGACGCGCAAGCGGCGGGGCGAGACGCGGCGGGCGACGCTGCGGCTGGTGCCGAAGGACGGCACGCTGGCGGCGGAGCCCGGACTCTCCGGGCGCATCGAGCGCGGCTGGAAGGGCACGGAGGGCGAGGACCTCGGGGCGTTGGCCGCATTGCTCCTGCAGCTCCCTCCCGTCACGCTGAAGATGAGCCCCTCGCTGCTCCCCGCGGTGAGCATCGCGGCGGCGAAGCAGGCCATCGCCGACGACGAGTGGTCGCTGGCGGAGGAGCTTCTGGCCGGGATCGACCCGCGCGATCCGGTGTTCCGGCTCCGCGCCCCCTGGACCCAGAGGCTGCGCACCGTCCGCGCGGAGCTCTCGTCTGCGCGCGCTGCCGCCCAGCCGCTCCTCGCCGGGCCCGGCAAGCCCATCCCGCTCGGGAGCAAGCAGCTATCGCCCACCCCTCCGCCCCACCCGATGGCGGACGTGTTCTGGCGCAGCGCCACCGAGGTCTGCGTCCCGCAGGAGGACCGGATCCCCGCCACGCAGATGCGCTGCTACGACGCGGGCGCCCGGCGCTGGGGCGCGCGCGAGCCTCTGCGGCGTCCCAAGGGCGAGGTGGCGCACGTGGGCGGCGGCACCTGCGGCTACCAGGATCTCTGCTGGCACGGGGCGCTGCCGCGCGGCGAGGACGTGTGTGCGGGCGTGGCGTGCGACGCGCTGCTGGCGGTGCTGCCGGGCCCGGCCCTGGTCATGGCGGGACCCGAGGGCCTGGTGGCGCTGCGCTCTTTGGGGGAACCCGCGGAGCCGCTCCCCGAAGGCGTGGAGGGCGAGGCGCTCGCACGCCTGCCGGGCTCCGCGCTGGCCGGCGGCACGCTCTACTTCGACGGCCCGAGGCTGATCGACGCGCGCACCGGCCGGAGCTGGAGGCCCTTCGAGCGGGCGCTGCCGAAGGCGCAGGGCGCGCTGGTCTCGCCCGACGCGAAGTGGGCGCTGGTGTGGACGATCGGCACCGCGCGCGCGCCGGCGCCGCTCTTCCTCGTGCCGCTGCGGGCCCGCTGAGGCGTGTACGGGGGAAGATTTGGGGTGACTTGGGCGTAGTGGGACGGTTACGCACGAAGGCCCCTGCGCGCTGCGCGCGGGACCCGCGTCCTCCCGGAGAGCTTCGTTGATTCCCTACTTCCGACCGCCCACGCTCGACCTCGGCTTCACCCAGATCGAGCCCTTCGGGATCCTCACCGCGCTCGGCCTGCTCGTCGGGACGTACTTCATCGCCCGCGCCGCCAAGCTCGAGGGCAAGGACCCGAAGCCCGTGCAGGACTTCGTGGTCTGGGCGCTGGTGGGCGGCGTCGTCGTCGGCCACCTGTTCCACCTCTTCCTCTACCACCCGGAGGAGCTCGACAAGGGGCCGCTCCAGATCCTGCGCGTGTGGGACGGGCTCTCCTCCACCGGCGGGATGATCGGCGGCACGCTGGCCGTGCTCCTCTACTTCCGGTGGAAGGGGATGAAGGCGCGCGAGTGGATGGACGCCATCGCGCTCGGCATCACCCCGGGCTGGGCGGTGGCGCGGATCGGCTGCTTCCTCGTGCACGACCACCCCGGGAAGCTCACCTCCTTCCCCCTCGCGGTGGACTTCCCCGGCGGCGCCCGCCACGACCTCGGGCTCTACGAGGCGGTGATCCTCTTCGGCATCACCGCGGTCATCTGGACCTTGCGCTCGCGCGGGCTGCTCAAGGGCGCGCTGCTCCCCTTCACCGTGCTCGTCTACGGCTTCTGCCGCTTCTGGCTCGACTTCCTGCGCGCCGAGGACCTCGCCTACGTCGACGCCCGCTACTTCGGGCTGACCCCGGCGCAGTACGTCGCCATCGCCTTCGTCGTCTACGGCGCCACCTTCCTCATCCGGCGCGGGACCAAGACCAACGACGACCCGAAGCA
>CAZCWA010000629.1:0-2544 GCA_964502265.1 uncultured Myxococcaceae bacterium
TCGGGAAAGCTGCACCTCGGCAACTACTACGGCGCGATCCGGCAGTTCGTGGAGCTGCAGCACGACAGCGAGGCGCTCTACTTCATCGCCAACCTGCACGCGCTCAACAGCGTCCGCGATCCGGAGAAGGCGCGGGAGTTCACGCTGGAGACGGCGGTGGCGTTCCTCGCCCTCGGCCTCGATCCGCAGAAGGCGACCCTCTTCCGGCAGAGCGACATCCCCGAGGTGCTGGAGCTGTACTGGATCCTCGGCACGGTGATCCCGCACGCGCACCTCGAGCGGGCGCACTCGTACAAGGACAAGATCGCGCGCGGCCAGAGTCCGGACTTCGGCCTCTTCGCCTACCCGGTGCTGATGGCGGCGGACATCCTCGTCTACGGCGCGGACACGGTGCCGGTGGGCAAGGACCAGGTGCAGCACCTCGAGTTCGCGCGCGACTGGGCGACGAAGTTCAACCTCCAGTACGTGAAGGGCTACGACCCGCAGGAGCCGCAGAAGGGCGCCGTGCTCCGGATCCCCGAGATGCGCATGCGCGAGGACACCGCGATCATCCTCGGCACCGACGGCCAGAAGATGTCGAAGTCGTACAACAACACCATCGACCTCTTCGGCGACGAGAAGGAGATCAAGAAGCGGATCATGGGCATCAAGACCGACAGCACCCCGGTCGAAGCCCCCAAGCCGGTCACCGACGACAACGGGCTCTACCAGCTCCTGAAGATCATGGCGCCGCCCGGCGAGTTCGCGGAGCTCGACCGCAGTTGGCGTGAGGGCGGAAAGGGCTACGGGGAGTACAAGAAGGCCCTGCTCGCGCTCTACCACGCCACCTTCGACGGGCCGCGCAAGCGGAGGGAGGAGCTGCTCGCGGACAAGGGCGAGGTGGAGCGGATTCTTCTCGACGGCGCACGCCGGGCACGCGAGATGGCGGCCCCGATCATGCAGGAGGTGCGTTCAGCGGTTGGGCTCAACCGTTGATCTATCGCGCCTGCGGCTGGTAGACACCGCTCCCTTCGAGATCGCGCCGGAGGCCGGTAAATCGGCCTCGGAATGCGATCGGGCAAGCAGGGAGCACGGTTGACTGACGTGGAGACCGCCGGCGCCGATGAGGCCCGTCTGAACGACTCTGGGGAGGGGATCCCCGGGCTGTCGTTCCGCGTCGCGCTCCCGAACTTCGAGGGGCCGCTGGACCTGCTCCTGCACCTGATCAAGGAGCACAAGCTCGACATCTTCGACATCCCGGTCGCGCTGATCACCCAGAAGTACCTCGAGTACCTGGACCGGATGCGGGAGCTGAACCTCGACATCGCGGGCGAGTTCCTGGTGATGGCGTCCACGCTGGCGCACATCAAGAGCCGCCTGCTCCTGCCGCGCACCGAGCAGCCGGCGGCCGAGGTGGAGACGCAGGAGGAGCAGGGCGATCCGCGCGAGGAGCTGGTGCGCCGGCTGCTCGACTACCAGAAGTACAAGGAGGCGGCGGAGACGCTGGGGCGCCAGGACATCCTCGACCGGGACGTGTTCCCGCGGCGGGTGGCGGTGGACCAGATCCCCATCCCCGAGGAGGAGGTGGGGCTGCAGGAGATCAGCGTCTACAAGCTGATCGAGGCGCTCGACCGGGTGCTGAAGGACGCGACGCCGAAGTTCCAGCACGAGGTGGTGCGGGAGAAGGTGAGCCTCTCGGAGGCGATGCAGCGGATCGCGGAGCGGCTGCGCGAGGAGGGCGAGGTCTCGTTCTTCTCGATGTTCGAAGGCAAGCGCACGCGGACGCAGATCATCATCACCTTCCTCGCCATGTTGGAGATGGTGAAGCTGAAGGTGATCCGCGTGTTCCAGGAGGAGGGGAAGGACGAGATCCTTCTCTCTCCCAAGGGCGATGCCCTGATGAACTTCGGGGCGGTGGAGGTGGACGAGCGTGAGTACCGCTGAGAACGGTGAGCAGACGATTCCGCCCGGGCAGGGCCCCGGCCAGTTCTCCGAGGAGGAGATCGCCGCGGTGACGGGCGCGCCGGCCGGCGACGTGGAGCTGGAGGACGTCGACGCGGCGGAGATCGACGAGCGGTCCCCGGATCTGGAGACGCCGTTCGAGAAGCTGGTGCAGAAGAGCAAGCGGCTGTCGCCCGAGCGGGTGCGCACCGTGCTGGAGAGCCTGCTCTTCGTGGCGGACCGGCCGCTGAACGTGGACGAGCTGTACCAGGCCACCGGGATCGACAAGGACGTGATCGAGAAGGCGCTGGACAAGCTCTCGGGCACCCGGCGCGAGGGCGTGTCGGGGATCGTGCTCCACGAGGTCTCGGGCGGCTGGCAGCTCCGGACGGATCCCGGATCGGGCGAGTACGTGCGGCGCTACCTGCGGGTGAAGCCGCAGAGGTTGACCCGCGCGGCGCTGGAGACCCTGGCGATCATCGCCTACCGGCAGCCGGTGACGCGGCCCGAGGTCGAGGACATCCGCGGCGTGGACTGCGGCGCGGTGGTGAAGGCGCTGCTCGATCGGAAGCTGATCAAGATCCTCGGCAAGAAGGAGGAGGTCGGCCGGCCCATCCTCTACGG
>CAZCWA010000630.1:0-2535 GCA_964502265.1 uncultured Myxococcaceae bacterium
GGGAAGCCGAGCGCCGGCCATGCTCCCGTGTCCGCCGGACGATCCGCCGCGGCCCTCGCACACGCTGCGGATGAGCCGCCCCGCGTTCATGCGCCGGTCCTTCACCCTCAGGGAGAAGTAGAGCTGGCTGCGGAAGCTGCCGCACGCCAAAGACCACTTCATCCCCTCGAGGAACATCAGCCGCTCGGCGACCTCCGCCACCATGTCCGGCGAGTAGACCTCGCCCAGATCGGTGACGATCGCGGTGTCCTCGTAGACCTTCGCCCGCTCGAAGGCCTCGTGGTAGAGCTGGAAGTAGCGCGCCGGCAGATCCGGATGTTCGATCTGCGAGAGCAGCCGCCGGTCGCTCTGCGGGAAGAGCCACAGATACGAGTCGATGTCGGTGCTCGTCGTCTCCCGCCCGAGGTCCCGCGTGTCCGCCTTGATCCCGTAGAACAACGCGGTGGCGAGGTCCGGCCCCGGCTCGAGGCGCGCGGCGCGCAGGTACTCCGCCAGCATGGTGGAGGTGGCGCCATAGTCCCCGCCCACGTCGACGTAGCGGCTCTTCAGGCTCTCGTCGCGCAGCGGGTGGTGGTCGATCACGATGTCCGCGCCCATCGACGCGGGCAGCGAGTGGTTCCCCACCGAAGGCTGCGTGTCCACCAGCGCGATGAGGTCGTACTCGCCGAGCTCGACCTGGGACACCGGCCTCACCGGCAGCTTCAGCACCTTCACGAAGGCGATGTTCTCCGCACGGCCGATGATCCCGCCGTACGCCGCCTCCGCCTCCACCGACGTCCGCCGCTCCAGCAGCATCGACAGCGCCACCGCGGACGCGAGGCAATCCGGATCCGGGTTGTCGTGCGTCAGCACCAGCGCGCGCTTGTGCCCCTTCGCGAGCCGGTACAGGTGCTCGAGCTTCTCGCGGAAGTTGAGCCGGGCGACGTGGCCCGATGGCGCAGGCTCGCCGCGCTCACCGGACGGAACAGAAGGGGAGGACTTCCTGGGCATCGCGCCGGTTTCTAGCGCAGCCCCGCTAGTTCAGCGCGCGGTACCGCCGGCTCTGGTCCTTGAAGTACTTGATCGCGTTGTCGAGCGAGTTCTCCATCGCGTCCATCAGCAGCATGCGGAAGCCGCCCACGGGACCGCGCAGGGCCTCGTAGTACCGCTGCCGATCGATGCTGTGGATGATGCACGGCAGGTAGTTGTGCCGCAGCAGGATGAGGTTCGTGCCCGTCCGCCCCACCTTCCCCGAGTGCTCGGTGAAGGGGAAGATCCGCATGAACTCGTGCTGGAACGTCGCCGCCTGCTTGATGGGGTGGAACTCGCGGAACTCCGCCGTGGCGGTGTGGTCCACCAGCTTCTCGAGCAGCGCCGGGATCTTCGCCGGCTGGGCGATCTCGTGGAAGTAGGTGCGGTGCAGCGGCATGTCCTTGCGGTAGCCGGACTTCTCCCGCTCCTTCTCCTTCTCCTTCTCGCTGCGCTCCCGCCGCTCGTACATCGCACGTGCGGCCTGCGCCTCCGGCGTGTTGCCGCTGAAGAGGTCGTGGATGCGCTTGATCACCGTCAGCGTCACCTGCGCCTGCTTCTTGCCGCCGGCCTTCGCCTCCTCGCGCGCGTACTGCAGCGCGGTGCGGTGGTTGCGGATCTCCCACACCACCGGAAGCATCGACGCCTCGGCGGCGACCGTGCCCGGATGCAGCGCGGCCTGCAGCTCCTGGGGGGCGTACACCGTCCCCTCCAGCGCGCTGTCGTGATAGATCCAAGACATCTCGAAGCGCTCGAGGAACTCCTGGGCCTTGGAGTGGGTCTCCAGCCAGTCCCTCAGCTCCTCGGTCTTGTCGTCGATTTCCTGGTAGCGCTCCTTCACGGTGCGGCAGCTCCTGCTCCGGGTCCTCGCGGCGGGGACTCCAGAGGGTGAAAACGGGGCGCGAACAATAGAAATTTCAACAGGTTCCGGCAAGCAAAAGCGCCCGGGTCCAGCGGAGTCCTGCCGACGCCCGGCTGCTTGCTAGAGGTCCACCAGGAACACCTGGCACGCCTGGTCGAGCAGCTCGCGCGAGAGTGCGGGGGGCTGCTGGCGGTAGCGGGCGGTGTCCTTGATGAGCTGCACGAGGTCCCGCGGGTGGCAGGCGCGCAGCTCCATGTTCCGGGGCTTGTAGTAGTGCTCCAGCAGGTAGGTGACCGCCTGGTCCACGTAGGGGATCCCGGAGGCCTCGCACACCCGCCGGAAGATCTCCCGGTACTGCTCGTGGGTGGGGTTGGTGACCTCGATCTTGTACTTGATGCGGCGGAGGAAGGCCTCGTCCACCAGCTCGCGCGGATCGAGGTTGGTGGAGAAGACGATGAGCTGGTCGAACGGGATCTCGAACTTCTTCCCGGTGTGCAGGGTGAGGAAGTCGATCCGCTTCTCGAGGGGGACGATCCACCGGTTGAGCAGGTCGGTGGGGTGCACCTTCTGCCGGCCGAAGTCGTCGATCAGCAGCATCCCGCCGTTGGCCTTCACCTGGAACGGCGCCTCGTAGAAGCGCGCGCTCTCCGAATAGATGAGGTCCA
>CAZCWA010000631.1:0-2525 GCA_964502265.1 uncultured Myxococcaceae bacterium
CGTACTGCTCCTTCCACTTCCACACGCGCTCGAGGAACGCCGGTCGACCCAGATCGTGCCGGCTCTTCCCTTCGGACTTCTTGAGCTCGCGCTCCACCACCATCTGGGTGGCGATGCCCGCGTGGTCGGTGCCCGGCAGCCACAGGCACTCGTAGCCGCTCATCCGCTTCCAGCGCGTGAGCACGTCCTGGATCGTCGCGGTGAGCGCGTGCCCCAGGTGCAAAGAGCCCGTCACGTTCGGCGGCGGGAGGACGATGCAGAACGGTGGCCTGGGGCTGTCGGGGTCCGCCCGGAAGTAGCCCTTCTCCGTCCAGAATGGATACCAGCGACCCTCCACCTCGGTGGGGTCGAAGGACTTCGACGTCTCTGTGTCGCTCATACGGCCTACCGGCCCTCGCGTTCCTTGATCAGCCGATCCAGCTCCTGCCGGATGATCGTCTCTGCGAGCTGCGGCACGACCTCCCAGGCGATCTTCTCGATCACCTCACGGGAGGCCCTGCTCAACGCCTCGCGAAGCTGTGCCTCTCCGCCGTCCGCCGCGGGCGCGTGGCCCACCGGCATCCCCGGATGGATGGGCGCCATCGGCGGCATGGGCGCGGAGCGGGCCCCCATCGGATCCGGCAGCCCGAACGGATCCCGGCGCACACCCGGCGGCGGCATTCCGGCCGCGTGTCCCGGCGGCGGCCCCATGGGCCTGGGCATCCCCGGCAGCGGCGCTGCGCCCGGCGGACGCGGGAAACCACCCGGCGGCGGACCGTAGCCCGGCGGCGGAGGCGGCATCCCCGGCCTCACCGCGCCCTGTCCATACGGCGGAACACCGGGAGCGCCCGGCATCGGCGGCCGGGGCATTCCCGGCGGCGGCCCGTAGCCCGGCGGCGGCATCCCCGGACGGGGCATTCCTTGAGGAGGCATCCCCTGCGGCATGCCCGGACGTGCTCCCATCGGCGCACCGGGGCCGGGTCCGTAGCCGGGAGCGCCCGGCACCGGACCGCGCGGCATCATCCCCGGCCCGCCCGGCATCTGCGCGCCTCCGTAGGGCGAAGGCGGGTGCCCGGGCATCCCCGGACGGGCACCCGGCTGCGGCATGGCACCACCGGGAACCGGCGCGCGCGGCAGTCCCTGCGCGCCCACCGCGGGCATCCCGGGCGAGGTCTGCGTGGGACGCGGGGCGCCGCCACCGAACGGCGAGGCCGCGGGCATCCCCGGCCGCGGCGTGGTCACCGCCGGGATGGGTGCGGCGGGCGCGGGCGCCGGCGCGGCCTGGGGTGAAGGTGCGGGCGCGCCCTGGGGCCGGTACTGCAGCGGCGCCACCGGCTTGGGCCCCACGGTGCCGAGCAGCGCGTGCGACTTGTCGAGCAGCGCCTGGCTCTCGAACGGCTTCATCAGGTGGTCGTCCGCACCCACCGACTTCGCGCGGGCCTCGTCGAAGCCTTCCGAGGTGCCGCCGAGCAGCATCACCCTGGTGTGGGCGGTGTTGGGGTCCGCCTTGATCGCCTCGCAGACCTCATAGCCGCTGCGGCCGGGCATGGTGACGTCGGCGAGCACGAGATCCGGCCGCAGCTCCCGCGCCTTCGCGATCGCGTCCGCTCCGTTGTCGACGGTGGTGAGCTGGAAGTCCTCGACGGAGAAGATCATTCCGATCACCTTCCGCATGGTGATGGAGTCGTCGGCGACCAGTACGTTCTTGGGCACGTGAGCCTCGGCAGAAGGTGGCGCAACCTCAGCGAAAATCGTCGCGGACTTTAGGGGTCCACCCTTCATGCTTCAAGTGCAGACAGCGCCGGTGGCTCCCTGTTAAGCCCCGCGCATGGCGCGGATCCTCCTCGTCGACGATGACAAGGTCGCGCGGGCGATCTACGGGGACTTCCTCGTCGAGGGCGGCCACGACGTCACCACCGGCCACAGCGTGCGCACCGCGCTGGACGCCCTCGGCGCGAATCGTTTCGACGCGGTGGTCACCGACCTGCTCCTCGGCGACGGCGACGGGATGCAGATCCTCGAGTGGGTGAAGAACAACTGCCCGGGCACCGAGGTCATCGTCATCACCGCGCTGGGCAAGGTGGACCCGGCGGTCCGCGCCATCAAGAGCGGCGCCGCCGAGTACCTCGTCAAGCCGCTCTCCCCCGAGGCGCTTCAGCACGCGGTGGAGCGCGCGCTCACCACCCGTCAGCTCCTGCGCGAGAACGAGCAGCTCCGCGATCACGTGGCGCAGCTCGAGACCGCTTGGCGCATCGCCACCACGCTCGATCGTTCGAGGCTCGGCGCCACCGCCGCCGCCGCGCTCTGCCACCAGACCGGTGCCCGCGCCGCGGTCGTCTTCCTCCGGCACGCGCGCAACGGCTTCCGCCCCGACGGGCACCACGGCTTCGCGGACGACGCGGCCGCACGCGCCGCGGCCCACGCGCTGCGCCCCCACCTCGCAACCGTGCGCGGCGACGAGCCCCTCCCGCTCACCTCCGTCGCGGGCGCCGCGCACGCGCTGCTCGTCCCGGCCCGGGAAGGAGAGGAGACCTTCGGGCATGCGG
>CAZCWA010000632.1:0-2523 GCA_964502265.1 uncultured Myxococcaceae bacterium
GGGCCCCGCTGGATCGAAGCGGATCGCCCCGACTGGCGCACCCTGCCCCCGTTCTTCCGGCTCGACGCGCGCGCGGCCTACGACTTCCGCGTGGGCGACATCGATCTGCAGGCATCGCTCGACCTGCAGAACCTCACCTTCAGCCGGGAGATCACCGGCTACTCGTATCGGGAGGAGTCGCCCTCGCTGGCGGCGGAGGCCCGCGGTGAACGCACGCTGAGGCGCTCGTCGAGCACCCGCGTGCCGGGGGTTCCCATTCCGATGCTCGGGCTTCGCGCGAGGCTGTGAAGAGCAGCACCGAGAGCGTCGCGCGAGACCGTCGCGGGAGTTGCCGAAGCCTCATGCGCCGGGGGGAGTGAGGCGGGTTCGACGTCGCACCGCCAGGCCGATGACCAGCACGCCGGCCAGCACGACGAGGCCGAGCGGTCCCCTTCCCGTGGCCGCGCAGGAGCCCGGCAACGGACGCTGGCGAAGCACCTCTTCCGCGGGTTCGGGCGGGAACGTCCGCGCGAGCCAGAGGTGCGCGGTGATCGTCCTCGGCCGCTCGGAGACGACGACCTCTGCGCGAAGCCGCGTCTCTCCACGTTCCGGCGCGGTCAGCGCGCGCGAGTGGGTGAACGGATCGGAGGTGACGGGGATGGACTCGACCACGAGCCCGTCCTGCACCCACCGGAGCGTGTGTCCTTCGCCACCGGTCACCTGGGCGGTGAAGAGCGCCGCCTCCGCGACGACGGTGTCTCCATGCTGCGTCGCCCCTTCCGGTGGGGAGAGTTCGATCATCGGATCGTCCGGTCCGCGCAGCTTCACCACCGTGCGCCCCGCCCTCACCGCGGCCACCAGCGCCGGCACCGAGAGCTCGTCGGCGAGCACCATCGTGGTGGGGCTGCCGATGGGCGTCTGCGTCTGGTTCAGGTTCACGCCGGCGCGGTGGTCGTCGCTTCCGCCCACGGGCGCCAGGTGCAGGCCCTTGTCGAGCAGCCGGTCCCAGAACGCGATCGCCGCCTCGCTGAAGAGCGCCCCGGTCCCGTCCCAGCCGCCCACGCCGATCTCCACCGCCGCCACGCCCTCGCGAGGAACCGGCCACTCCCAGGCGCAGCCGATGCAGCCGGTACCGATGTCCACCGTCGGGTGATTGAGCGTGAAGAGCGCATCCTGCGCCGCGTACTCGGCCACCGCCTGCGCGAGCGTCCGGCCTTCGAAGCCGAGCCGGTGGTCGACGTACGCCGTGGCGCCGAAGGCGTTCGCGTGGCCGCGGACGGTGGTGAACTCCACGCTGGGCACGAGGAGCACCTCCGGGTGCCGCGCCTGCACGTCTCCAATGAAGTCGAGGTGCGAGGACGTGTTGTGGTCGGACAGCGCCACGAAATCCATCCCGCGCTCGCGGGCGAAGGTGGCCACCGCGTCCAGGGACGGGCGCGCGTCGCCGCTCTCCAGCGTGTGCACGTGGAAGTCGCCCGCGTACCAGCGGCGCTCGCGCGAGAGGGGCTCCGCGTGCTGGTAGGGCCTGCGCTCCGGCTGCGGCGCGAGGGTGGGCCGCGTGCGCAGCTCGATCTCCACCCGGTACCGCGCGGGGCGGTCGCGGATCAGCGCCTTGCCCACGATGATTCGCCACGTCCCCACGGGCAGCGGGCCGGGCAGGTAGCTGCGCGAGGCCGCCTGCTCTCCGACGATGATCGCCTCCGGGTTGCCGCCGCCCCAACCCCGGAATCGGTGCGGATCGCGAAGGCCCCAGTCGAGCACGTTGCCGGTGGAGAGCGATTCGTGCCGGATCTCCAGCTCGCGGGTTCCCTCCGGGACTTCGAAGTCGAGGTGGAAGTAGTCGCCGCCCTCCTCGGGCGCCTCGCCCTCGAGGATCAACGGCGCGGAGAGGGCCGGGATCGCGAACACCAGCGGGACGACAGCGAGGAGCGGACGCACGGGACGACTGTACTGCCGCGGGGCTGCCGGGCATGCCCCGGGAATGCCAAACCGGGCGAGCAAGCGACCTCGTCGTGGTGCGCGGCGCTCGCAGCGGTGATAATGGCCCTCGCGACCGAAATGTCTGAAGCGCTGGAACCCCTCATCTCCGACGGTGTGATCGAAGCCGTCCTCGGGCAGCTCAAGAGCGGCAAGGAGGCCGAGGTGTGGCTCGTCCAGCACGCCGGAGAGGTCGTCGCCGCCAAGGTCTACAAGGAGCGGCACCAGAGAAACTTCGCCAACAACGCCGGCTACCGGGAAGGTCGGGACGTGCGCAACTCGCGCACCCGCCGGGCGATGGCCAAGGGCACGAAGTTCGGTCAGGCCGCCGCCGAAGAGGCCTGGCGCACCGCCGAGGCAGACAGCCTCTTCAAGCTCCACGCGCTCGGTGTCCGCGTCCCCACGCCGGTGATGTTCTACGAGGGCGTGCTGCTGATGGAGCTGGTGATTGACCCCGCGGGTCATCCCGCTCCGCGGCTCATCGAGGCCCCGCCGCAGACGCCCGAGGACGCGCGTGCGATGTACCTGGACCTGCGCGCGCAGAGCATCGCCATGCTCAGCGCCGAC
>CAZCWA010000633.1:0-2521 GCA_964502265.1 uncultured Myxococcaceae bacterium
ACGATCCAGCCCTGGCCGTACGGATCCTGGTTCACGATGTGCGGCTCGTCCGCCAGCGCCTGGTTGACCTTGGTCACCTTGCCGCTGAGCGGTGCGTACAGCTCCGACACGGCCTTGGTGGACTCGATCACGCCGAAGGAGCTGCCCGCGGTCAGCGCGGCGCCCACCTTCGGCAGCTCCACGTAGACCACGTCACCGAGCGACTCCTGCGCGTGCGCGGTCACGCCGATGACGACGTTGCCGCCCTCCTTCCGCGCCCACTCGTGGTCCTTCGAATACTTGAGGTTTCCCGGTACGTCCGCCATCGCTTACCCCGCTCGCTTCCAGAAAGGAGTCTTCACCACGCGCGCCGCCACCGGCCTGCCGCGGATCTCCACGTGGAAGGTGCTCCCCTCCGCCGCGAGCGCCGTCGGTACGTAGCCGATGCCGATCGCCTTCTTCACCGAGGGACCCATGGTCCCGCTCGTCACTTCCCCCACGCGCTCGCCGTTCGAGAGGATGGGATACCCCTGCCGCGGCACGCCGGGCTCGGTGAGCTCGAAGCCCACCAGCTTCCGCGTCACGCCCTCCGCCTTCTTCGCCTCGAGCGCTGCCTTGCCCACGAACTGCGGCTTGTCCAGCTTGACGATCCAGCCCAGCCCCGCCTCCAGCGGCGTGTGCGCGGCGCTGATGTCGTTGCCGTAGAGCGGGAACTTCATCTCCGTCCGCAGCGAGTCCCGCGCGCCCAGGCCACAGGGCTTGATCCCGTCCTGCGCGCCCGCCTCGAGCAGCGCGAACCAGAGCTTCTCCGCGTGCTGCGGCGGGCAGTAGAGCTCGAAGCCGTCCTCACCGGTGTAGCCGGTGCGGCTGATGAGGCACGGAACGCCTGCGACCTCGCCCTCGCGGAAGCGGTAGCTGCCGATGGCGAGGATCTCCTCCGCCGTCGTCTTGCCGGACGCGAGCCTGGCCACGATGGCCGGCGCCTTCGGCCCCTGCACCGCGAGCTGCGCGTAGTCGTCCGAGCGATCCTGCGGCGTCACGCCTTCCGCGCGCGCCTTCATCCACTCGAAGTCCTTCTCGCGGTTCGCCGCGTTGACGCAGATGAGGATGTGCTCCGGCGAGTAGCGATAGACGACCACGTCGTCCACGAAGCCGCCCTCGTCGTTGAGCAGTCCGGCGTAGAGCGCCTGCCCGTCCGCGATGCGGTGGAGGTCATTGGAGATGAGGCGGTTGACCGTCTCCAGCGCGCCCTCGCCGCGGAACTCGACTTCGCCCATGTGGCTGACGTCGAAGAGACCGGCCGCGGTGCGCACCGCCTCGTGTTCGGCGACCACGCCGCTGTACTGGACCGGCAGCTCCCAGCCGGAGAAATCCACCAGCCGCCCGCCGAGCTTCTTGTGCGCGTCGTAGAGCGGAGTCTGCCTTGCCATGTGCGAAGTCCTCGGGGGGCGAAAAGCGCGCGGACTATAGTCGTGGGATGAAGATCCGCAACCGGCTCAACCCTTCGAAGCCGTGCTTCTCCTTCGAGTTCTTCCCTCCGAAGACGCCCGAGGGCGAGAAGAACCTGCTGGCCACGTTGATGGATCTGGTGGAGCTCGAGCCGGGCTTCGTGTCGGTCACCTATGGCGCGGGCGGACAGGGCCGGACGGGCACGGTGCAGCTCGTGCGCGAGATCAAGTGGCGCACCGGCATCGACGCGATGGCCCACCTCACCTGCGCCGGCAACACCCGCCAGGAGCTCGGGCAGATCGTCGAGGAGCTGCTGACCGCGCGGATCGAGAACGTGCTGGTGCTCCGCGGGGATCCGCCCGCGGGCCAGCGCGAGTTCATCCCGCCGGAGGATGGCTTCCGCTACGCGAGCGAGCTGGTGGAGTTCATCCGCGAGCGCGACCACACGCTCTGCCTCGGCGGCGCCGCGTATCCCGAGGGCCACATCGAGACGCCCAACCGCGACGACGATCTGCAGAACCTCAAGCGGAAGGTAGACGCTGGGCTCGACTTCCTCATCACCCAGCTCTTCTTCGACAACGCGTTCTATTTCGACTTCGTGGAGCGCGCGCGGAGGGCAGGAATCAACGTGCCCATCGTCCCGGGCATCATGCCCATCACCAATTTCGATCAGGTCGAAAGGTTCACGCGGCTGTGCGGCGCGACCGTGCCCATGCGGCTCGCGCTGCAGCTCGAGCGGGTGAAGGACGACCCCAACGCGGTGATGCAACTGGGCGTGGCGCACGCGACCGTGCAGTGCATGGAGCTGCTGCAGCGCGGCGTGCCCGGCATCCACTTCTACACGCTCAACCGGAGCCCGGCGACGCGGATGATCGTGAGCGCTTTGAAGGGCCGCGTGGCATGAACGGCGCGGTGAACACGCCCATCATCTCCATCCGCGGGCTCGGCAAGCGCTACGCGAGCGGGCTGCAGGCGCTGCGCGAGGTCACGCTCGACATCCGCCGCGGCGAGCTCTTCGCGCTGCTCGGACCGAACGGTGCGGGCAAGACCACGCTCATCCACTCGGTCTGCGGCATCGTCCGGCCCACCAGCG
>CAZCWA010000634.1:0-2519 GCA_964502265.1 uncultured Myxococcaceae bacterium
GGAGAGCGGGCTGAAGATCTTCCAGAGCCTGCTGGACCTCGGCTACGTGACCACTGAGGACCTGAAGACCATCACCGGCAAGCGGATGAAGGCGAACCCGGTGAAGAAGGCGCGCGGGGCGAAGGAGCAGCCCCCGGCGAAGCAGGCAGCGCCGGCCCCGGTGGCGACCAAGGCCTCTGCCAAGGCTTCTGCCAAGTCCCGTCCGGCGGCCCGCGCAGCACGTCCGGCAGCCAAGACCGCGGCCAAGGGCGCGGCAGCCAAGCGCAAGCGCTGAGCCTGCTGCCAGCAGCACCGTCCGGGGATAGGATGAAGGCGTCATGCCGCCCCCATCCCTGGACATCAGCGAAGCGATGAGGGCAAGCGCCCCCGCGCGGCTGATCTCGGTGGACGAGTTCCACCGGATGGTCACCTCCGGGATCATCGACGAGGACGAGCACGTCGAGCTGATCGAGGGGGTGCTGGTCGCCATGACGCCGCAGAGCGCGCCGCATGCGCGCGTGATCCGCAGGTTGAACTTCCACTTTGCCCGGACGCTTCCGGAGCATCTGAGGGCGACCATCCAGTCTCCTCTCTCGCTCGGCGACTGGTCGGAGCCCGAGCCGGACTTCGCGGTGGTGACGCGCGAGGAGGCGGATCGGGAGGACTCGCATCCAACCTCGGCGCTGCTGGTGGTGGAGGTGGCGCGGAGCACGCTGCGGAAGGACCGGGCCAAGGCGGCGCTCTATGCCGAGCACGGCATCCCCGAGTACTGGATCGTCAACGATGCCGAAGGCTGCATCGAGGTGCACCGGGATCCGGATGTGGCGGCGAAGGTCTGCCGGACAGTGTTCACCGTGCGCGCGGGAGAGCGGCTTCAGCCCGCGTCGGTGCCGGCCCCCGAGGTCGACGTGGCGGCGCTTCTCGGCTAGAGGGGCCGCATGCTGGACCCCACCCGGATCGAGGCGCTGAAGGCAGGTTCGCGAGAGAAGATCGAGGCCATGCGGGCGGCGATCCGCGCGCGGTCTTCGGTGCTGGTGGCGTTCTCCGGCGGGGTGGACTCGGCGTTCGTGCTGAAGGTCTGCGTGGAGGAGCTGGGCGATCGCGCGGTGGCGCTGACAGCGATCAGCGCGTCGATTGCGCCGGAGGAGAAGGCCTTCGCCCGGGAGCTTGCGCGGACCTTCGGGGCGCGGCACCTCGAGGTCGATTCGAACGAGCTGGCCAACCCCGAGTACGCGAAGAACCCTCACAACCGCTGCTACTTCTGCAAGAGCGAGCTGTACGCGCTGTGCGAGGCGAAGCGGGCGGAGCTGGGGCTGGAGGTGGTGGCGGACGGCTTCAACGCCGACGACTTCCGGGATCACCGGCCGGGGCAACAGGCCGCGCGGGAGAAGGAAGTGTTCTCGCCGATGGCGCTGGTCGGGCTGACCAAGGACGAGATCCGCGCCTGGTCGCACGACCTGGGGATGCCCACGTGGGACAAGCCGGCGATGCCGTGCCTGGCGTCGCGGATCCCGTACGGGATCTCGGTCACCGCCGAGCGGCTCGGGAAGATCGGTGCCGCCGAGGGCGCGTTGAAGGCGCTCGGGCTGCGGGTGTTCCGGGTGCGCCTTCACGACGACGTCGCGCGGATCGAAGTCTCCGCCGAGGAGCTGCCGCGCTTCTTCGACGCCCCGTTCCGCAGCCGCGCGCTCAACGCGGTGAAGGAGGCCGGGTTCAAGTTCGTGACCCTGGATCTCGAGCCCTTCCGCTCGGGCCGGTTGAACGAGGCCGCCGGGGTGGCGCTGGCGCTGCCGGTCGTCGCTTCCTGATCGTCCCGCGCTGCGCGGCGCGTCGTTCGGTGGGCTTTGCCTTCAGGTGCGCGCTCTCCGTACAATGCCCCGCCTGCCAGCAAGCTGGGCCCTCGGAGGCACACCCCCCATGACCCGCTCTCGTCGCCATCTCGCCATCTCGCCGTTCCTTCTCGGGGCGGTCGTGCTCCTCACGGTCGCCTGCTCGGGTGACGGCGGCGGGTGCTCCGGGTTGTCCCCGCTGCCGAACGGCCGCTACGAGGGCCCGAAGACCGACAACGCGGTGACGGTCCGGGTGTCGCCGCACGGCGTGAACTACCTGAACCAGAACTGGCGTTCGCTGATTGAGGCCTTCGCGCCCAACAGCACGATGACGTTCGACGTTGGCTGCGCAGTGCAGAACCTGCCGCTGGTGGGCGACGTCGTCCTGGCTGACCAGGGACCGCAAGGATGCACCGACGAGTACGGAAGCTGCGGACGGATGGACGGCAAGTGCTGTCCCACCGGTTCAGCGCCTGGCTGCAATGGCAGCGTCGTCGATCGTCCCGCGACGGTGGCGATCAAGGTGCTCTCCCTCGCGCTCAACCCGGTGGCGCCGGACAGGCTGCAGGCGGTGGTGGACCTCGAGATCCGCACCGGAGAGATCTTCTTCTCGACGGTGAACCGCAAGCCGGGCGTTTGTGGCGGGGTCGCCTGCCTCTTCGCTTGGGGCATCGGACGTTCGCGCGTGCGCCACCGTTGAGGGAGCGGCAG
>CAZCWA010000635.1:0-2504 GCA_964502265.1 uncultured Myxococcaceae bacterium
CGCTCACCGACATCTTCCTCGTGCTGCTCATCATCTTCATGGTGACCAGCACGGTCATCGTGCGGCAGGCGGACGGGGCCGGCGGCGCGAACCGGGGCATCGAGGTCAACCTGCCCTCGGGCGGCAGCGCGGACGTGGTGCAGGCCCGCAAGGAGCTGCCGGTGGCGGTGCTGGCGGACGGGCGCACGGTGCTGGCCGGCGTGGTGGTCAGCGCCGAGGAGCTCTCCGCCGAGTTCGAGCGCGCCCGCGCCGAGGCCGAGGACACGCTGGTCATCGTCCAGGCCGACGAGGGCGTTCCCCACGGTCGCGTGGTCGAGGTGATGGAGAGCGCCAGGCGCGCAGGGCTGGGACAGCTCGCCATCGGCGTGCGCGCCGAGAACCCGTAGCGTCCCCGTCGCGTCCGGTGACGGGGTAGCTTTCGGCACGCCATGCCTTCCCGCCCCTGCCGCCTCCGCACGCGCCTCCCCGTCACCGCGCTGATGCTCTCGATGTCGGGCTGCTTCACGCCCCCGCCTGGGATGCCCGGCGACGGCGGCAGCGACGGGCGCGAGGCTCTGGCAACGGCGTTGGAGTCGTGCGTGTACATCGGTGGGCTCACCCGCTACGGCGTGCGCGCCGAGGCCGAAGGGATGTGCGCGACCTTGATGCTGGTGGACGGGCCGGGTGCGCCCCACGCCGGCGCCCCCGATCTCTCGGTGCCGCCGGAGCTCGGGGTGGAGGCGTTCTCGCTCGCGCAAGGTCCATGTGCCGGCCGCGCCTGGCGGGTCCACGAGCCGGGGCGCGCGCCTTCGGGGACGGTCTCCGCCGCGCCCTCCGCCCACTTCCCCTCCGAGTTCGCGGTGGACGTGTCCTTCCCCACCGGGCTCGAACGGCCGGAGCGGGTGCGGCTGCTGGGGACCGTCGAGCTGACCGGCCCCTCCTGCTTCTGAACCGCGGCTACTCGGCGGCGAAGGCGGCGTCCGGGATCTCCATCGCCGTGTCGTCCTCGAAGGTCATCACCTTCGCGCTCTGCTCCACCCGCGGGAGCACGTTGCGCGCGAACCACTTCGCCGAGGCCTTCTTGCCCTCGTAGAACGCGTGGTCCGGGTGCGTGGGCTGCACGCCGCCCTGCGCCTCGGAGGCGATGAGGCCCGCGTCCAGCAGGAGCCAGCCCACCGCCAGCACGCTCATCATGTCCAGGAACCGGTTCGCGGACAGCGGCACCAGGTGCAGCTTCTCGGACTGCGACCAGCCCAGAAGGCTCATCGCCCCGGTGAGCACCGCCTCCTGCGCCTGGGCCAGCCGCTCCACGTCCGCGCCGAACTCGGGGTGGTTCCGGTTGGCCTCCACGAACGCGCCCACGTCCGCCATGAAGGCCTGGAAGTTGGCGCCGCCGTTTTGCCCCATCTTCCGGCCCACCAGGTCCATGGCCTGGATGTGGTTGGTGCCCTCGTAGATGGAGAAGATCTTCGAGTCGCGCAGGTACTGCTCCACCGGCCAGTCCTCGAGGTAGCCCGCGCCGCCGTAGGTCTGGATCGCGGTCTCGCAGACGCGGAAGCCCTGGTCGGTGGCGAAGGCCTTCACCAGCGGGGTGAGCAGCTCCACCTGGCCCTTGTGGTAGGCGGCCTTCTCGTCGTCGGTCCCGCCCACCAGGGCGGCGTTGTCCACGTGCCACGAGAGCTTGAGCACCAGCGCGCGGATGCCCTCCACGTGCGCCTTCATGTCCATCAGCATCCGGCGCACGTCGCCGTGCTCGATGATCGAGACCCGCGGCGCGGTGGGGTCCTTCCACTGCTTGAAGTTCGAGCCCTGCTTGCGGTCCTTCGCGTACTCGAGCGCGTTGAGGTACGCGGTGGCCGCCACCGACAGGCCCTGCACGCCCACCGCGATGCGCGCGCCGTTCATCATCCGGAACATCTGCGACATGCCCGCGTGCTCGACGCCGCCCACCAGCTCGCCGATGCAGCCGTCGTTCTCGCCGAAGTTCAGCGCGCAGGTCGCAGACCCGTTGATCCCGAGCTTGTGCTCGATCGACGCCACGTTCACGTCGTTGCGCTCGCCGATCGTCCCGTCGCGTCCCACCCGGTACTTGGGAATGATGAAGAGCGACAGGCCCTTGGTCCCCGCCGGCGCCCCTTCAATCCGCGCCAGCACCAGGTGGACGATGTTCCCGGTGATGTCCTGGTCACCGCCGGAGATGAAGATCTTCGTCCCCTTGATGGAGTACGTCCCATCCGGGTTCTTCTTCGCGGTGCTGCTGGACGCGCCCACGTCCGAACCGGCGTGCGGCTCGGTGAGGCACATGGTCCCCGCCCAGCGGCCGTCGAACATGCGCTCGGCGAAGAGCTTCACCTGCTCCTCGGTCCCGCAGGTGGCGATGAGCTCCGCCGCCCCGTAGGCCAGGCCCGGGTACATGCTGAAGGCGACGTTCGCGCCCGACAGCATCTCCTCCACCAGCGCCTGCAGCATCGACGGCGCGCCCTGCCCGCCGTGCGCGGGGTCCACCGAGATGCTCTTGAAGCCCT
>CAZCWA010000636.1:0-2481 GCA_964502265.1 uncultured Myxococcaceae bacterium
GACCACGCGATGTGGTTCCACCGTCCGTTCCAGATGGACGACTGGCTGCTGCAGGTGGTGGAGAGCCCGTCTGCGTCCGGCGCACGAGGGCTCGCCCGCGCCCGCTACTTCACGCGCGACGGCAGGCTGGTCGCGTCCACCGCGCAGGAAGGCCTGGCGCGGGCGAGGGGGAAGTAGCGTGCGCTGCGTCCTGGTCGCGATCGCCTGCTTCACGCTCTTTCACGGGACGCGAGTGCATGCAGCGGAGCCCGCCGTGCAGGACGAGGGCGAGTACGAGACGGTGGTCACCGCCGAGCGCTCGGAGACTCAGGTGGGGCGGGTGCCTGCGGCGGTGACGGTGGTGGGGCGGGACGAGATCCGGCGGGGACAGCCCACGCTGGGGCTCGACGAGGCGCTGGTCCCGGTGCCCGGCGTCTTCGCGCAGAACCGCTACAACTTCTCGCAGGATCTCCGCCTGTCGATCCGCGGCTTTGGCGCGCGGTCCGCGTTCGGCGTGCGGGGCATCCGGATCGTGGTGGATGGGATCCCCGAGACGCTGCCGGACGGGCAGAGCCAGGTGGACGCGATAGAGCTCGCCGGCGTGCGGCGAATGGAGATCCACCGCGGACTCTCGTCTCCGCTCTACGGAAACTCGGCCGGCGGCGTCATCCACCTGCTCACCGAAGACGGCGGCGGGCCTCCCCTGGCGGAGCTGGGCGTCACCACGGGCGCAGGCGAGCTGTGGAAGCTGGTGGGACGCACCAGCGGCGAGTCCGGGCGGCTGCGCTACCACGCGACGGGATCGGTCCTCTCCTTCGAGGGCCTGCGCGAGCAGAGCGCGGTGCGGGCCTTCGGGCTGAACGCGAAGGGGACGTACACGCCGGACGCGCGGACCTCGGTGATGGTGACGCTGGGCGCGAACGATTCACCTCTGGCCCAGGACCCGGGCGGCCTCACCCGCACCGAGCTGGAGCAGTCGCCCGGGATCGCGGCGCCCAACAACCTGCGCTTCGACACCGGTGAGTCCGTGCGGGATCTGCGCGCGGGCATTGTGCTGCGCCGCCGCTGGTTGCCGGATCACGACGTGCGGCTCACCGCGTTCCACTCGTCGCGCGCCTTCCGCAGCTCCATCCCGTTCACGCAGGTGGACTTCGACAGGACCTTCTCGGGCGCCATCCTCCAGCACACCTTCGCCCGCCCGCTCCTGGGTCGCTACAGCCGGCTCCACAGCGGGGTGGAGCTTCAGCGACAGGACGACCGGCGGCGCAACTTCAACAACCTCGACGGCATGCCAGGCGACACGCTGCGACTCCACCAGGACGAGGGCGTCACCAGCCTCGGGCTCTTCGTCCACGAGACGTGGGAAGTCGTCCCGCACCTCACGCTGCACGCCGGCGGTCGCTACGACCTCGTGCACTTCACGGTGACGGACCGGCTGCTGGCGGACGGTGACGATTCGGGCAGCCGCGTGTTCTCGCAGCCGACGGGCCGCATCGGCGTCTCGTGGACCCGCCTGCCCGCCTTCTCTCCATACGCGAGCGCGAGCCAGTCGTTCGAGGTCCCCACCACCACCGAGCTGGTGAACCGTCCCGGCGGCGGCGGCGGGCTCAACGGGGATCTCGAACCCCAGCGCGCGAACAGCCTCGAGCTCGGCGCGCGCGGAGGACTGATCGGGGAGCGGATCGGGTACGAGGCCGCGGTCTTCCACACCTGGGTCGACGGGCTCCTGGTCCGCTTCGAGGACGACACCGGACGCGCGTTCTTCCGCAACGCCGAGCGCGGCAGACACCTGGGCACGGAGCTCGGCGCGCGGGCACGGTTGCCCTTCGGCTTCGAAGCCCGCGGCGCGTGGACGTGGCTCCGGGCGACGGTGGGCGGGGAGGGCGCGCGGCTGCCGGGCCTGCCGGAGCACGTGGTGGGCGCGCAGCTCGGGTGGACGCATGCCCGCGGCTACCACGCGCTGGTCGAGTGGCAGCGCGTCTCCACGATCTTCGCGGACGACGCGAACACCGTCGCCACCGAGGCGTATGGGGTGCTCAACGCGCGCGTGGGCTACGAGATGCCCGGCCACGGCTGGCGTGCCTCGCCCTTCGTCGGGGTGCAGAACGCGCTCGACGCACGGTACGCCGGCAATGTCCGCGTGAACGCTGCGGGAGGGCGCTACTTCGAGCCCGCGCCCGGCCGGCTGATCTATGGCGGCATGCGCGTGACCTGGAGCGGCGCTCCGCCGAACGATCCCGCCGGGGAATGAGAAGCACCGCGCCGCGCCCGGTCCCGTATGGGAGATCCGAGCGCGGCGCGCGCAGCCACTTTCTCTGAAGGGCTACTGCTCGTCGTCGATCGTCTGGCCCTGGATCGTGGTGGTGCCCGGACGCAGCGGGTTGCGACGCTCCTCCGTCTCCCGCTCGTCCGCGCTCATCTCGTCCGTGCCCATGCCGCCCGAGCCACCGGTCCCCATGTCCGTGCCGGGCGTGCCCATGTCCGTGCCGGTCCCCATGTCCG
>CAZCWA010000637.1:0-2479 GCA_964502265.1 uncultured Myxococcaceae bacterium
TCGTAGGCCGCGCGCAGGTCCGCGTGCGCGTCCAGGTGGAGGATCCCCAGCCCCGGGAACTTCTCCGCGTGCGCCCGGATGGCGCCGTAGGGGACGCTGTGGTCGCCGCCCACGGTGCCGACGATCTTCCCCTGCTCGAGGAAGGCGCGCGTCTGCTCGTAGACCCAGTCGTTCACCTTCTCGCTGATCGCGTTCACCTGCTCCAGCGCCTTGCGCTCCTTCGCCGACCGCAGCTCGCCCCCGCGCTCGATGATGGGCGCTGCCAGCCGCTTCGCCTCGCGGTTCCAGCGGCGGATGGAGGCCGGCTCCTTGACCATGGCGATGCCGTGCTCGTAGGGCTTGCCGGTCTCGAGGTCGAAGAGGTCCACCTGCCGCGAGGCCGAGAGGATCGCCGCGGGTCCCTTCGAGGTGCCGCCGCCGTAGGAGGTGGTGGCTTCGAAGGGGACGGGGAGGAGGACGACCCGCGCCTGTTCCGGCGTGTGCGGGAGCCCGAAGACGCCCGAGTCGGAGGTGGCCGCGGAGTTGGGATCGAAGTCGGTGAGCATGGCGCCGCGCTTCTACCGCTTCGCCCCCGGTGTCACCAGCGAAGGACGACCTTGCCGAAGGTCTCGTTGGCGCCCAGCCGCGCGCAGGCCGCCTTCACCGCGTCGAGCGTGAAGGGGACCACGCCCCCGGCGTCCAGGACCGGCTTCAGTACACCCGAGGCGAAGAGCGGCACGAGGTTCCGCTTCGCTGCCTGGGCCAGCGCAAGCTTCTCCTCCAGTGGCCGGCTTCGCAGCACCGTGCCCTGGATCCGCAGCCTCCGCGTGAGCACCGTGCGCAGCTCCACGTTCGCCGTGGCACCCGCCAGAAGGCCCACCAGGATCACCCGCCCGCGCGGGGCCATCGCCGACAGCGTCTCGGGCAGGTACGCCCCGCCCACCAGCTCCAGCGCGAGGTGCGCGCCGCCGCCCGTGACCTCGCGCACCCGGTCCGCGAAGCGCGGCGCGGCAGGGTCTTCCGGATCCCGCTCCGGCACGATCAGCGCCTCACGGCTTACGCCGTAAACTGACGCTGTATGCTCCAGCTTCTCCGGCGTCCGGGCGGTGGCCACGCAGCGCGCGCCGAGCGCGTGGACGAGCTGCACCGCCGCGGTGCCCACGCCGCTGCCGGCCGCGTGCACCAGCACCCACTCGCCGCTGCGAAGGCCGCCCTGGAGCACCAGCGCGTCCCAGGCGGTGAGGAAGGCCTCGGGCAGCGCCGCGGCCTGCTCGAAGGAGAGCGCGACCGGGATGGGCAAGGCCTCGCGCTCGTGGACGACGACCTGCTCGGCGAAGGCGCCGCCGCCGACGAGGCCCATCACCCGGTCACCGGGGCGGAAGAGCGTCACCTCCGCGCCCACCTCGAGCACCTCGCCCGCGTACTCGAGCCCGGGGATGTCCTTCGGCGCGCCGGGTGGGGCCGGGTAGCCGCCGCGCATCTGGAGGAGGTCCGCGCGGTTGAGCGCCGTGCACCGCACCGCGACCCGCAGCTCCCACGGGCCCAGCACGGGCTCGGGCCGCTCCGCGAGGACCAGCGCCTGCGTGCCCTCGGGCCTCTCGATCACCAGCGCCTTCATCACTTCACCCCGTTGAGCAGGACGTGGGTCACGGTGGCGTCGCTCCCGGGCGAGATCCGCCAGGTGGCCGCGAGGTCGAGGTCCCCGTCGCCGTCCACGTCGCCCGCCACGAAGGAGAGCGCCACTGCCGTGTCGGTCGCGCCGTCGAGGGTCAGACCGTACGAGCTGAAGGTGAAGCCGCCCACGTTGCGGCGCACCTCCAGCCTGTCGCCCTCGAGCCAGGCCACGTCCGCGCGGCCGTCCCCGTCGAGGTCCCGCGCGAGGAACAAGAGCGAGCCCGCCGCCGGGAGCCTCCGGCGCTCCGCCACACCGTGCCCAAGGTTCTCGAGCAGGACGAGCTCTCCGGCCACCAGGGCCAGCAGATCGCCGTCGCCATCGCCATCGAGGTCCGCGACCTGAAGGGCCCGCGCGCCGAGCAGGGGCGCGAACGGCGCTGCGTCCTCCGCGGCAAAGTCCGGCGCGCGGCGCACGACCACGTCGCCGTTCATCAGCGAGAAGACGAGGTCCGGCTTCCCGTCGCCGTCCACGTCCCCCAGCGTGCCGTGCCGGATTCCCGTCTGCTCCACGCGCACCGCCGCCAGCGGCCCGGGACCGCTGGGGAACACGTACGCGCCGTCCCAGGTGATGCTGCCGGTTGCGCCCGCGCACGCGAGCGCCGCCAGATCGTCGCCCGGCCCGCCGAGGATCCTCCCCACGCCGGGCCACGGCCCGACCTCACACGCAGGACCTCCGCCGGCAGCGGCCGTAAGCGGTTCGACCACGAAGCGCGCGGGCGCACCTGCGGCAGGGGGCCCGAAGCGGTAGCGGTCCGCGGTGCCGTCCGCGTTGAGCGCGGTCATATCCATCCGCCCGTCGCCGTCCAGATCGCCGGCGATGGGGGAG
>CAZCWA010000638.1:0-2470 GCA_964502265.1 uncultured Myxococcaceae bacterium
GCCTGCCCGAGCATCAGCACCAGCTTGGGGCTGTTGCCCATGGTCTTGATCGCGGTGGTCAGCGCCTCCTGCGCCTCCTTCTCACCGCCGCTCTTCGCCATCAGCGCGCGCGCCAGCTCCACGTAGAACTGCGCCCGCGAGGCGTCCATCGCGATGGCCTTGCGGATCTCCGTCACCGCGCCCTCGTGGTCGCCCTCGAGGAAGAGCCTTCTGCCCTTGATCAGGTGCAGCTCGGGGTTCTGGCGGTCGAGGCTGAAGCCGGTGTCCTCGTCCTTCGCCAGCGCCTCCTGCGCCTTCTTCTTGTCCGCGGGGACGCCGGTGCCCTCCAGCAGCTCCTTCTGGAAGTCCGCCTTGTAGAAGCCGACCTCGTTCGACACCCGGCTGTAGAGGAACGCGCGCGCCAGGTGCGCGGCCGCGAGCTGGCGCGGCGACGGCGGCGGGTTGGCGTCCACCAGCTTGCCGATCAGCTTCGAGGCCTCGACGTAGAACTGCGCGTTCTCCTGCTCGAGGAGGAGCAGCGCCCGGCCCAGCAGGGACTCGGGGTGCTCGAGGAAGTTCTGCGGGTGGTCCTTCTCGTACTGCCGCGAGATCCGGAGCGCGAAGCCGAAGTTCTTCGACGCGTCCCCATCCATCCCCTTGCGCCGGAACAGCGTGCCCAGCGCGCCGTACACCCGCGGGTCGCTGGACGCGAGCGCCTGCGCCATGTCCAGGCTGTCCTTCGCCCGGTCGAGATCGCCGATGTTGAGCTGGATGAGCCCCAGGGTCAGCCGCAGCAGCGACGAGCGCTTGTTCTCCTTCTCCAGCGCCACCGTCCGCGCCTCGAGGTCCTTCGCCGCCTCCACGCCCTGGCCGCCGTAGGCCCTGAAGAGCGCCTCGGCCGCATAGAGGTGCGAGTTGGGCTCCTTGCCCTTCTTCGCCAGCGCGAGGTGCTCCTCCGCCCGGCGCCGCGCGTCGTCACCGCCGCCGTGCTCGCCCCACACCACCGTCCACGTGTAGGCGAGGTAGCCGTGCGCCGCGACCGAGGAGGCGTCCTTGTCGAGCACCTTCGCCGCCGCGTCCGCCGCCGCGAGGTAGCAGGAGTACGAGTCGTGCTTCAGCTCGTCCGCCGCCACGTCGAGCAGCTTCTTGATCTCCCGGTTCCGCTCGGCGGTGGCCTTGGTCCAGAAGGAGTAGCCGCCCACCGCGATGGGGATGATCGCCAGCAGCGCGAAGAACATGTACTTCGCCTTGCCCGCCGGGGCCTTCCGGCGCGCGCTGACCTCGACCTCTTCCGAGACCGGATCGTCCCAGTCCGCCGGTGCCGGACGCGCGGCGGGGCGCGGCTGCGGACGGGCGGCAGGGCGCGGCGCGGCGGCCACGGGCGGGGTCACCGGATGCGGGGCCGGCTGCGAGACCGGCTGGGTCACCGGCTGCGAGACGGGCTGCGCGACCGGCGTGAGCACGGGAGGCGCGGCCTGCACAGGCGAGAGCACCGGCGGCCCTCCCACCGGAGCGGACGGGGCTGCGGCCACCGGCTCGGGGATGGCCGGAGCGGGCGGCGCGGCGGGTGCCGGCAGGGGGATGCTCCACCGCTCCAGCTCGGCGCGGGTCTGCGCGTCCTGGGGATCGCGCGCGAAGGCCTCGAGCAGCGACGCCCTGCCGGCCTCCTCCTCACCGGTCTTGAGCTGGAGGCTGCCCCGCATGCGCAGCGCGCTCTTGTCGTCTGGGGCGACCTGGATCGCCTGCTGGAGCTCCTCGAGCGCCTTCTTGTCCTTGCCCTGGTCGGCGTAGACGCGCGCCAGCAGGACGCGGGGTTCCGCAGAGGAGGGGTGCGCCTTCACACCCTTCTTGCAGACGACCATCGCCTCCATGAAACGGCCCATCCCGAGGTACGCCTCGGCGAGGGCCCTGTAGGCGTCAGAAGCGGGATCGGCGGCGAAAGCGTGCTCCAGCTTCGCGAGCTCGGCCGGGCTCAGCGTCGTCTTGGATGATGGGGTAGGCATCTCTTTAGAGGAGGGTTTGTACCGGTCGATGATTGACTGCGTCAACGCAGCGAAATCGTGCTCGCGTGGTCGCTTGACACGCTCAACCGGCTCCTATATTTGCTCGCTCCCGTTGGGCGGCCCCCCAAAAGCCGCCCGGCAAAGCAGCAAGGAAGCAAGCAGTTCCGGGGGTGTAGCTCAGTTGGGAGAGCGTCGCGTTCGCAATGCGAAGGTCGTCGGTTCGATCCCGTCCACCTCCACTCGGTCAGAAGGGCCCTCGGATGATGAATCCGTAGGGCCCTTCACCTTTTCCGCCCCCACAGCGCGCGGTTCGTTGATCTGCCCGGTCCTTCTGCTAGAGGCCGCGGCATGTCCGAGCCCTCCTCGCCGCCCTCGGTGTTCGCCCGCCTGGCGATGGCGTTCGTCTTCTTCTTCCGCATCCTCTTCCAGCCGAAGCTCGCCCAGCTCCTGCTCCCCTACCGCAAGCCGGTCGCCGAGCTTCCTGCCGG
>CAZCWA010000639.1:0-2463 GCA_964502265.1 uncultured Myxococcaceae bacterium
GGAGGCGGTGAGTGAGAATCGTCCGCTGCCCCCCGGAAGCGCGGGGCTCGATCAGGCGCTCCTCTCTGCCGCGGGCGATCCGGACCCGGCGGTGCGGGTCCAGGCGGTGGCGGCGCTCGGTCTGTCTGCGGGACGCGGGGACGCGGTGGAGCGCGCGCTCTCCCGCGCCCTGACCGACGAGAACGTGGACGTGGGCGCCAGCGCGGCCACCGCGCTGCTCCGGCTCGGGAGCGCGGTGCCCAGGGCGGTGGAGCTTCTCTCCGGGCTGCTCGACTCCGAGTCGGAGGAGGCGCAGGACGCCGCGTTCACCGCGCTCGAGCCGCTGGAGCCCGCCGCGCTCGGCAGGGCCCGCCCGGTGCTGGAGAAGGCCGCCCAGGGGCCCGAAGGCATCCGGGATGCCGCCCGCGAACTGCTCGAACGCCTGGAGTCCCCCGCGCGGTAGAAGCGGGTGGGCTGGCGGCATGGACTGGCTCGTCGACCGGGCGCCAGTCCGGCGGATCAGATGTTGGCGTAGATGGCGTCCACGTCCAGCCGACACCCGATGCTGGCCAGCTCCAGCGCGTTTCCCGTCCGGGCCTCGAAGCGCTGCCAGGCCCCGTCGTCCCTCCGCCGGAACACCTCGAGGAGCCGCTCCCGGTGGGAGACCAGCACGTACTCCTTGAGCTCCGGAATCGAGCGGTAGTGATCGAACTTCCCGGTGCGGTCCCAGGATTCGGTCGAGTCGCTGGTGACCTCCACGATCACCGTGGGGTTGAGCACGATGTTCTTCGCCACCGGATCGCGCCGGAGCTCGTCACAGGCCACCGTGGCGTCGGGATAGGTCGTAAGACCTGTGGCTTCGACCTTGATGCTCAGGTCTGAGGTGTAGGTGCGGCACGGGCTGCCTTTGAGCTGGGAGGTCAGCTCGCCGATGACGGCCGCAGCGAGCGCAGCGTCCTCCGGCGTACCGCCGGCCATCGCGAAGATCTCGCCGGCGAGGAACTCGTGCTTCACCGGGCTGCTCTGCTCCAGCGCGACGTAGTCTTCGAACGTGTAGCGGTGGTGCGGGGCGCGCATACGGGCACTGTAGCCACGTTCATGAAGGGCGGCACTTCCGCTGCGGACCCCCCGGAGGGACCGCGTCGGGGGTCGCAACCCCTTCACCGGCATGCGACGCGACCGGGATGAAGTGTGCAGTTCTGGTATCCTTCGATTCAATGGTTCGGCAGTCCTTCGCTGGAGCTGTACTCGAGGCGGTCAGAAAGGCTTTTCGTGGCAATCCGGGCGCGGAGCTGACGGTCTCGCTGCGCCGACTGTCGACGGCGGAGATCGAGCTGGGCTCCGAAGCGATCCCCATCGACGACTCGGTGTTCGCCGTGGTGGACAACCTGCTCTCTCGAGGCCTTCCGACACTCCCCTCAGTCCGCTGCGAACGTGCCCTGGCTGCCGCGCTCGGGCTGACGCGGGAGGAAACGGAGGACGAGGTGGCGCTGCGCTTCCCGTTCAGCGGCGCCCTGGGCGAGCGCGAGAGCGAGCTGCTGTTGCGGGCCTTGGCCGTCGTGGATCCGCGCACCTCCGGAGTCGAGGCCGCGGCTTCCGGCCCGGCGGAGAGTGCGGCGGAGCGGGCGTTCATCGAACACGCCTTGCCGCAGCTCGCGGGGCCCTGGGCGGCGCAGCTCGTCGAGTTGCAGCGGAGCGTCGAGTCGATCCTCGGGGACGAGTCCGGAGAGTTCACCGACCAGCGCGTCGACTTCTCCTTCGAGCTCGGCCCCGCCGGCGACGGTCCAGTGGGCCTGGTGGTGGAGATCGACGGCGAGCAGCACCTCGACCCGCAGCAGCGTTACCTGGACCGCAAGCGCGATGCGGCGCTCGAGAAGGCGGGATGGAAGACCGTGCGCATCGCCGCACGGCATGCGGCCCGCCCGCCGCCGGACGCCGCGAGCGCTATACGGCAGTTCTTCTTGCATCCGGAGGCGCGGCGCGTTGCCGCCAACTGGAACGCCCCGCTCTGGAGATCGCGTGAGGGACTGCGTTGGATGCAGGCGGCGCTCACCCCGTTCGTGTCCGCGCGCGTGCAGAAGGCGCTCGTTCGCCTCGTGCTGGACGGCCACCTCGCACCCACGGCGGAGGTCTGGCGGGTGGCGGTCCTCGAGCGGGACCTGCCGGGCGCGCGGCTCGGAGTGGACGATCTCCGGGACCTGTTGACGCAGCTCGCTTCGCTCGAAGGGCAGGGGCGCGCCGTCCCGAGGGTCGAGCTTCGCGTGTACCGGACGGCCGAGTTCGAAGCCTGCGAGGTGGCGGCGGGCGCATTCGCCGAGCGCTACGTGCCTTCGGGCGAGGGGACGGCGGTCTTTGACGCGGACGTGTTGATCGACGTGTCCGTGCTGCAGCGCCCGGGGCAATCCACCATGGGCGCGGGCTTCGTCCGGCGGGTGTG
Source organism: uncultured Myxococcaceae bacterium (assembly GCA_964502265.1). Taxonomy (GTDB): domain Bacteria; phylum Myxococcota; class Myxococcia; order Myxococcales; family Myxococcaceae; genus JAFAFL01. Next base: position 2,417 of record CAZCWA010000639.1, read on the forward strand.
TCCCCGCGGGACGGTCGTCACCGTGCGGTCGGCACTCTCGGCGCGGG
>CAZCWA010000640.1:0-2460 GCA_964502265.1 uncultured Myxococcaceae bacterium
ACGCGCGGCACCGCGTCTTCGGCTACCGCGGGCTCTACGTGGTGGACGGGTCGGCGGTGAGCGCGAACCCGGGGGTGAACCCCTCGCTGACGATCCTCGCCCTGGCCGAGCGCGCGATGACGTTCATCCCGAGAAAGTCCGGGCGGGGGGATGAGGCCCCGCCTGAAGCGGAGGGCAATGCCGTGCGCAGGGTGAGGCACGCCGGGTGATGCGGTCGCGCCTGCCGTTCCCCACGTAGGCAATATATTTCCCCTCCTGAGTCCCCCGCCTGCCCGCTTCCGGGCGAGGGAGCGGCGGCTTCGACGGCATGTGCCTTGCCAACTCCCGCGCCGGGAGGAGCACCCTGTGAAGCTTCGGCGTTTGTGGATCGCGGCCGTGTACGGCTGTGCTTTGGCGGTGGCGGCGTGCGGTCCGTCCGATGTGGTCGGCGCGGACGGCAATGGCGATGGCGGAACCCGTCTCCCCTCGGGAGGCCCCAGCGGTATCGGCGACGGGGACGCAGGGGACGGTGACGGCGGCACGGGCGATCCGGATGGCGGCACGGGCGACCCGGACGGCGGCACCGAACCGGTGGGTCCGGGTCCGTGGCCTTCGGACGCCGTGCTCGACTACAGCGCCCGCTACGGAATCGGCCAGGTGCAGTCGGTGGGCGTGGACGACGCGTACAACATCTGGCTGCTCGACGGAGACCGGATCGGCGTGCTGCGGCCGGGGACGACCGGGCCGGTCTGGGTGAGCGGCCTCGGCCAGGCGGCCGGCGGATTCGGGCGTGAGCAGCTCGCCATGGGCTCGACGGTCATCTGCGGAGGCGCCGCGGGTCAGGCGTACGTGGGCTACTGGACCTACGACCTGATGGAGCCGTGGCGCGAGGACCCGGACGATCCGGAGTTCAAGAAGGGCGACCTCGACGTGGTGCAGCTCAACGACGACGGGACCATCACGCTCACCGAGCACCTTCACCGCAGCACCGGCACCTCGCATCCGGGCGGCGGGCGCAACATGGGCATCCGCAACTCGATCGACTGGCACTACGACGAGGACCGCTCGGTGCTCACCTGCGTGAAGGCGATGCGCGGGCCCTACAAGGGCGAGGTCTACATCGGCACCAACCACGGTGTGACCCGCATCCGCGGGCTCGAGTACAACGCGCACCGGCACGCGGTGTGGTCCCCGCCGGACGACCCGAACATGCTGATGATCGGCTACAACTACGCGCTCGGCGTCGGGCAGAACGGCGACGTGCTCATCGGCAACGAGTGGAAGGTCGCCATCCTCCCGCCGCCGCCGGAGCTGGGGGACTGGGAGTTCCACCACAAGGCACCGTGGAAGCTGGACACCTTCAACCAGGAGCTCAACCCGGTCGAGGAGTTCGACCACTGGCGCGGGTTCGAGCAGCTCCCCAACGGCGAGTACTACCTGGGCAGCTTCGAGTACGGCCTGTGGCGCATGGAGCAGGAGGGCAACTTCAACTCCGCGCGGTGGGAGCGCATCGAGGGGCTGCCCACCCAGAGCATCAACGCGCTCGCGGCCACCGATGACGGCTCGCTCTTCATCGGCACCGATGGGCACGGGCTGTGGCGGATGGACGAGAGCCGGCAGATGCACCGGGTGGCGGAAGTGGGCGGAGGCCGCGTGCTGCAGCTCGTGTACGACCCCACGGTCGAGAACCCGATGCTCTACGTGGTGACCAACCAGGGGCTGTTCGTCCTGCGCGGGCACTGAAGGACGCGGCCGCCCAGATCGCCGACAGCGCCCCGACCCGCGCACTCGACGCGGGTCGGGGTCGTGCGTCCCATGCATCCGGTGCATCCCATCCGTCCCGTGCATCCGGGCGGGTTCTCGACCGGCGAGAACGGAGTTGGAGCATCCGCGCCAGACTCCGGCCGCGGACGCAGCGGCGCCTTCGTGGACGGTCGGGTGACGCGGCGCAGGTTCATTCCGCCGTCATTCCGGGGGACTTGCGCAGGATGGCCCGCGGGCACACCCGCTGCACTGCGCCTGCGCATGAACGATCAATTCCGACCGATGAACCGGCTGCAGAAGAAGCTCGCGCGACAGGTGCTCTACCGGGCCGATACCGGGCCCTCGAGGCTGCCGGCCCTGGTGCAACTGGCCCGGCAGAACGAGGTGACCGTGGCGGCGGTGCGACAGGCGCTCTCCCCGCTCGTGGCGCACGGCCTGGTGGAGCTGCGCGGCGCGGATCGCCCCTGGCTTCCGCCGCTGCTCGTTCGACGCGGCGTGGAGACGCTCGCCCTGGAGCTCGAGGTGGCCAGCTCCGCGGTGGAGCGGCTGCGCCCGCTGGGGAGCTGGCTTCAGCTCGAGCACACGCTGGTCGTGGATTCCTTCCGCCGCGTCTGCCACGCCCGCACCCTCTCGAGGGACCGCGTGCTGAGCGCGCTCGACCTCGTGGTCAGCACCGTGTTCGCCCAGGGTCCGGGGGAGGCGCTCGCGCTCTACCGT
>CAZCWA010000641.1:0-2455 GCA_964502265.1 uncultured Myxococcaceae bacterium
CGCGCACGCCGTAGTAGGCGAACCGCTCCACCAGCTCCATCCAGTTGGCGATCCAGTAGACGCCGCCCAGGGAGCGGATCTGCTGCGAGAAGGGGAGGGCGCTGGCTGTCGGATCCGACGGGGGAGAAGACATGAACGCCCAGCATACGCCCGGCGCCCCGCGCGCGTCAGGCCTCTCAGGGTAGGCAAGCAGACGCGGCCGCCGGCAGTGCTCCGCCGGAGGCCGCGCCTCGCTTCAGTCACGTCGGTCAGGACCTACGGCGCGTCTTCGCCTTCACCCGCATCGTCGTCTTCTGTCCCCGCGAAGGCCGGGGCCTGGGCCACCCGCGGCGGACCGCTCGCCTTGCGCACGGCACGGGGCTTCGACCGGGACTGCGTGGCCTTCGCCTGCGTGGCCTTCTTCGCCTTCTTGCCCGAGGAAGTCTTTCCCACCGACTTCACCGTCGTCGGTCCCTCCACGGTGAGGTGCGGCCGCAGCTTCGCCAGCGTCTTGCGGCCGATGCCCTTGACCCGCACCAGCTCCTCCACGCGCTTGAACGGCCGCGTCTGCCGGTAGGCGATGATCCGCGCCGAGGTGCTGGGGCCGATCCCCGGCAGCCGCTCGAGATCCGACGCGGTGGCGGTGTTGAGGTTCACCACGCCCTCCACCGCCTTCTTCGCCTCCGCCTCCGTGGGCGCCACCGCGAGCAGGCCCGCCAGCACCGCCACCATCCCCATCCCCTTGAGCGCGTTCATCACGAGTGGCCCTCCACCGGCGCGTTGGCCAGGTCCGTCACCACGTTCGCCGCGCCGTCGGGGATCACCACCGCGTCCCGCCGGTCCACCACCTGCTCCCGCGCGTGCAGCGCCCCGTCGATCGGCAGCACGTCCAGCCAGAGGTTCACCGAGTGGTCCTTGTTCACGAACCCGTTGCCCGCGCGCACCCAGATGGTCGCCCCGGCCTTCGTCTTCCGGATCGAGAACACCGTCAGCCGCGTCCCCGCCCTCAACCCGCCCTCTCTCGTTCCCATCTCCATCGCCGTTCCTTCTTCCCATTCGAGAGCCGGCCCCAATGCCGGCGCAGGGCGGCAGAGCAGGCTGCGTGCCACGGTGCGTGCCTGTAGGCAGAGGTGCGATCACCGTCGCGATCAGGAGAAACCATCCCGCCTTGCGGACGAGCGCCGATGCTCCATCCCGCCTCTCAGGCGGCGAGAGCGAGAGGCGAAGAATCCCGCTTGTGGCGCGGAACCCGCAGGCGTACTCGCCGCGCCCGTGAACGCCATCCCCCGCTCGCTCATCCTCTACGTCGTCGTGACCTTCGCGCTGACCGCCGCGTACGGCTTCGCGCTCCCGCTGCTCGGCATCCCGCAGAGCTCGCCGCTCCACCTGGTGCTGGGCGTGGCCTACATGTTCATCCCCGCGCTGGTGGCGGTGGTGTTCCAGCGCCGTGCGAAGGGCCGGGTGCGGGACCTCGGCGTGTCGTGGAAGGTCAACGTCTTCTGGCTGGCCGCGTGGCTGGGGCCGGCCGCATTGGCGCTGCTGGGGATCGCCGTCAGCCTGCTCATGCCCGGCGCGGAGTTCTCACCCGGCATCGACGCGCTGCTGGAGCGGTTCGCGGGCATCATCCCCGAGGAGCAGCTCCCCGCCGTTCGCGAGCAGTTCGAGAAGCTCCCCGTCCACCCCTTCTGGGTCTCGCTCCCGCAGGCGCTGGTCGCCGGCGCGACGATCAACGCGGTGGCCGCTTTCGGCGAGGAGCTCGGGTGGCGTGGCTACATGCAGCAGCAGCTCGCGCACCTGGGGTTCTGGAAGGCGAACACGCTGATCGGCGTCATCTGGGGTCTGTGGCACGCGCCGATGATCCTGCAGGGCCACAACTACCCGGACGCACCGGTGGCGGGCGTGGCGATGATGACGGTGGCCTGCGTGCCGCTCTCCCTGCTCTTCGGCTGGGTGCGGGTGCGCGGGGGCTCGGTCATCGCGGCCTCCATCGCCCACGGGTCCTTCAACGCGGTGGCCAGCCTCGGGACGCTGGTCATCGCTGGCGGCAGCGCGCTCACCACCGGGCCGATGGGGCTGGGGCTGACGATCACCGCCACGCTCCTCTGCCTCGCCATCGCGATCTTCGACCGGAACATTGACGTGGCCTCCTCGCCTGCCCCCCAGGCGAAAGATCACGCGGCCGGCTTCTCTCCGTAGTCGAGCACCCCGATTCCCGTTACCGTCCGCCCGTGCGCCGCATCCTCTTCAAGTCCAAGATCCACCGGGCCACCGTCACCCACGCCGACCTTCACTACGAAGGCTCGGTGACGATCGACAAGGACCTGCTCGAGGCGGCGGACATCCTGCCCTACGAGAAGGTCGCGGTCTGGAACGTGACCCGCGGCACGCGGCTGGAGACCTACGCGCTCGAGGGCGACCGCGGCTCCGGCGTCATCTGCCTCAACGGCGCCGCCGCGCACCTCAACGGTCCCGGAGA
>CAZCWA010000642.1:0-2438 GCA_964502265.1 uncultured Myxococcaceae bacterium
TGGTCGAGAAGTACCGCACGCACGAGACGGACACCGGTTCGCCGGAGGTCCAGGTGGCGCTGCTGTCCGAGCGCATCACCCAGCTCACCGAGCACTTCAAGACCCACAAGAAGGACCACCACTCCCGGCGCGGTCTGCTGAAGATGGTGGGTCAGCGCCGCCGGCTTCTGGACTACCTCAAGGGGAAGGACCCCGGCCGGTACAAGAAGCTGATCGAAGGGCTCGGCATCCGGAAGTAGCCGAGGCGTAGGACCGGGGCGCGGGGAGAGGTTCCCTTCGCCCCGGAGCGTTGTAGGGCGCGGAGAGGCGGGAAGGTCTGTAGGGCGCGTTGTCGGGCATTTTTGGTTTCCGATTTGGCGGGCCGAGCCGTGGCGGTTGGGCTCCCCAGATGAGGGATCAAAAGTTCCTGGCGCGTCCCTCCCGGCACGACCTCCTCGACGCTTCATCTCGAGGAAACACATGCAACTGAAGAAGAGTGTGAAGGTCGGTGGCTCGGAGCTGTCGATCGAGACGGGGCATTGGGCGAAGCAGGCGGACGGCTCGGTGGTGGTGCGCTACGGCGACACCATGCTGCTGGTCACCGCGGTGTCGGCGAAGGAGAAGAAGGACGTCGACTTCCTGCCGCTGACGGTGGACTACCAGGAGAAGCTGTTCGCGGCGGGCAAGATCCCGGGCTCCTACTTCAAGCGCGAGGGCCGGCTGACGGAGAAGGAGACGCTGACCTCCCGCATCGTGGACCGGTCGTGCCGGCCGCTGTTCCCGGAAGGCTACGCGTACGAGACGCAGCTCATCGCGTCCGTGATCTCGTCGGACCCGGAGAACGAGGGTGACATCCACGCCATCACCGGCGCCTCGGCGGCGATGTGGGTGTCGGACATCCCGTTCAACGGGCCGATCGCGGGCATCCGCGTGGGCCGGATCGACGGGCAGTTCGTGGCCAACCCCACCCGGGCCGAGCGCGAGAAGAGCGACATCGACCTCGTGCTGGCGTGCTCGCGCGACGCGATCATGATGGTCGAGGGCGGCGCGGACGAGGTGGACGAGGAGGCGATGGTCCAGGCGCTGGAGTTCGGCCGCCAGGCGGTGCAGCCGGTGCTGGACCTGCAGGACGAGATGCGCCGCGAGCTGGGCAAGACCGCGCGCCAGTTCGAGCTGGCCCCCGCGCCGGCGGAGGACCTCAAGGCGAAGGTGAAGGCGCTCTCCTGGGACGCCATCGCGCAGGGCTACGGCATCACGGAGAAGAAGGCCCGCGGTGACGCGCTCTCGAAGGCGAAGAAGGACGCGATCGCGAAGCTGAAGGAGGAGATGGGCGAGGGCTTCACGCCGCAGGTGGAGAAGGCGGCGAAGGCGATCGTCGAGGACCTCAAGTACCAGTACATGCGCGAGATGGTCCTCTCCGGTGGCCGCATCGGTCAGCGGCCGCACGACAAGGTCCGTCAGATCACCTGCGAGGTGGGCGTGCTCCCGCGCGTGCACGGCTCGGCGCTGTTCACCCGCGGCGAGACGCAGGCGCTGGTGGCGGCCACGCTGGGGACGAGCGAGGACGAGCAGCGGGTGGAGATGCTGACCGGGATGCACTTCCGGCGCTTCATGCTGCACTACAACTTCCCCCCGTTCTCGGTGGGCGAGGCGAGGTTCCTCCGCGGCCCCGGCCGTCGTGAGATCGGCCACGGCGCGCTGGCCGAGCGGGCGCTGCGCGGGATGACGCCGGCGTCGGAGAACTTCCCGTACGTGATCCGGCTGGTGTCGGACATCCTCGAGTCCAACGGCTCGTCGTCGATGGCGTCCGTCTGCGGCGGCACCCTCGCGATGATGGACGCCGGCATCCCCATCAAGGCGCCGGTGGCGGGCATCGCCATGGGCCTGGTGAAGGAGGAGGAGCGCGTGGCGATCCTCTCCGACATCCTCGGGGACGAGGATGCTCTGGGCGACATGGACTTCAAGGTGTGCGGGACGGAGAAGGGCATCACCTCCATCCAGATGGACATCAAGATCTCCGGCCTCACCACCGAGATCATGCGCCGCGCGCTGGACCAGGCGCGGGCGGGCCGGCTGCACATCCTCCAGGAGATGCTGAAGGCGATCCCGCAGGCGCGTCCGGAGATCAGCCAGTACGCGCCGCGGATCACCACCATCCACATCCGCCCCGAGTTCATCAAGAACGTGATCGGGCCGGGCGGGAAGGTGATCAAGGACATCACCGCGCGCACCGGCGCGGCGATCAACATCGACGACTCGGGCCGGATCGACGTGGCCTCGGCGGACTCGAACTCGGTGAAGGCGGCGATCGCGATGATCCAGGCCCTCACCCGCGAGGCCGAGGTGGGCAAGATCTACACGGGCACCGTCCGCAAGATCGCCGAGTTCGGCGCCTTCGTGGAGATCTTCCCGGGCACCGACGGGCTGGTGCACATCTCGGAGCTGTCCGACAAGCGCGT
>CAZCWA010000643.1:0-2414 GCA_964502265.1 uncultured Myxococcaceae bacterium
GGCGGCCCTCACCGCGATCGAGCCGCTGGAGCCGGCCGCCCTCTCCCGCGCGAAGGCGCTGCTCGAGACGGCGTCCCGCAACGAGGCCCTGGCGGACGCGGCGAAGGAGCTGCTGGGCCGGCTCTAGAAATCGCCGGTGGGCGCCTCCACGCCCGCCGCGGCGAAGAACCCCGCCAGGTCTTCCGGAACGGGCGACTCGATGCGCAGGACCCGGCCCGTGCGCGGGTGCGGCAACGCGAGCGCCTGTGCGTGCAACAGGCACCTCGGCGCGGGCAGTCCCCCGAGGTCCCTCGCGCCCTCGTAGAGGGCATCTCCGGCGATGGGAGCGCCGAGCGCGCGCAGATGCGCCCTCAACTGGTGGGTCCGCCCGGTCTGCGGATGGAGCGCCACCAGCGCGAAGCCACCGGGCCCGCCGTCGTGCAGGACCTCCCACCGCGTCACCGCGCTCAGGCCCGTCCCACCCGCCAGCGCCCGCCACCGCCCCACCCGGGTCGGATCGCGCGCGAGCGGACGCTCCACCACGCCCTTCCCTTCCAGCACTCCGCCGGGAATGACCGCGAGGTAGCGCTTCTTCGCCGTCCCTTCCCGGAAGGCGCGCGCGAGCCCGGACGTCGCCTCCCGGTGCTTGCCGAAGATGGTCACCCCCGACGTCTGCCGATCCAGCCGGTGCACCAGGCCCGCGTCGGTCCCCAGCCGCTCGCCCACCCGATCCAGCAGCGACCGCTCGCTCCCGCCGGGCGTGGGCTGGGCCACCATGCCGGCCGGCTTGTCCAGCGCGATGACGTCGCGATCCTCGAAGAGGACGGTCAGCGTGAAGGCGTCTGCGCCATCACCCGCTCGGGGCCCGAGGACGCTCCGCCCGCCCTCCTCCAGCACCACGGTCACGCGCTCCCCCGGCCGCACCGCCACGCCGGCGTCCCGCGCGCGCCTGCCCTTGACGTAGACGGCGCCGCGTTCGACGAACGATTGCGCCGCAGGAGCCTCCACGCCCAGCCCGTCCTGCACCGCGCGCAGAAGCCTCACCGGCTGCGAGCCCTCCACCTCGAACGTGCGCCGCTTCACCCTCGGCAAGATGCCACGCGACGTTCGCATCGGCGGCGCTATCTTCCGCCGCGTGGACGTCACCGTTGCAACGCTGCGAGCCCGCGTCGAACCCTTCCTCTCCGAACTCGCCGAAGCGCACTACCGCCACGGCGCCGGCTTCACCGACGGGCTGATGCTCGACGAGGTCTACGGCGACCACCCGGAGCTCTCCCGCGCCGAGACGTACGCCATGCTCGAAGAGGCGCTCGATCACCGGGACGCCAACGAGGAGGACAAGCGGCGCCTCCGCCGTCTTCGCGAGCTGGTGGCCACCCAGATCGAGGACGCCCGCACCCGCGCCGCCCGCGAGGAGATCGCCCGCCTCGAGCTGCAGGGACAGGTGCCCACGCCGCGCGGCATCAAGTCCTTCCGCGACGCCTGCCTCTCCCTCACCGGGGAAGAGGACCGCCTCAGCCGCGGCAGCACCGAGCGCGCGATCTCGGACTTCCTCCTCGCCCACGCCCGCCCCTTCGCGCACCGCTTCGAGGTCGCCTTCGAGACCGCGCGGGAGCTCGGTCAGCCGGACTACCTCGCGCTGCGGCGGCACGTGACGGGCATCGATCTCGAGCCGCTGGCCGAGGCGGCGAAGCGGCTCCTGCGCGACACCGAGGACGCCTTCCGCGACGTGCTCGGCTACGCGCTGCGGAAGCTCGATCCGCTGCTGCGGCCTTTGCCCGCCGGAGACGCCGCCCGCCACGATCTGCTCCGGCTCGCGGTCGCGCCCTGGCTGCTGGAGCACTTCCCCCAGCGCGAGCTGCTCCCGGTCGCCCGCCGCAGCGTGGAGGCGCTGGGCTTCCACCCCACCGCGCACGGACGCTTGCGCGTGGACACCGAGGCCCGCGAGGGCAAGAGCGCGCGCCCCTTCGTCGCCGCCGTGCGCGTGCCCGGGGACATCCGGCTCTCCCTGCGGCCCGGTCAGGGGATGGAGGACTACCTCTGCCTCCTCCACGAGTACGGCCACGCGCTGCACTTCGCGCACGTCTCGAAGACGCTGGGCGTGGAGGACCGGCGGCTCGGCGACGCGTCGGTGAACGAGGGCTTCGCCTTCGTCTTCGGACACTTCCTCCTCGAGGAGAAGTGGCTCCGGCGCTACCTCGGGATGACGCCCGCCCAGTCGAAGGAGGTGGCCCGCATCGCGGCGCTCAACGAGCTGGCGCTGCTCCGGAGGCACGCGGCGCGGCTGCTCTACGAGCTCGAGCTCTACCGGCGCGGCCCCTCGAAGGCGATGGCGGATCACTACCAATCCACGATGGAGGCGGCGCTCTTCGTGCGCGTGCAGAGGGGCTTCCATCTCTCCGACGTAGACCCGCAGCTCTACGGCGCGCGGTACC
>CAZCWA010000644.1:0-2397 GCA_964502265.1 uncultured Myxococcaceae bacterium
TGTGGACGCACGGGCACTGTCCCGGGTGCGGGGCGCTGCCGGCCACCGCGCAGCTCGTGGAGATGGGCGGCGGGCGGGTGCGGTTCCTCGGGTGCGGGCTGTGCGGCTGCACCTGGCGGTACAAGCGCGTCGGCTGCCCCCACTGCGGCAACGAGAAGCCGCAGAAGCTGGAGGTGCTGGAGGTGGAGGGTGAGCCGGGCCTGCGGCTCGACACCTGCCACGAGTGCCGCGGCTACGTGAAGACGGACACCCGCGGGCGCGAGGCGCTGATGCGCGCGGACTGGCCCACGCTGCACCTGGACCTGCTCGCCTCCGAGTGGGGCTGGTCGAGGTTGGGACCGGCGCTGTTCGAGGCCCGTTAGGCCGTGGCGCTCCGGCACCAGCTCTCCCGGATGGAGGTGGGGCGCCCCGGGAGGGGGGAGAGCCCGGACTGGGTGGCGGTGGAGGAGCCGCTCGAGGTGCGGATCGCCGGCGAGAGCGTGGCCACGCTGATGCGCACCCCGGGAGACGACCACCTGCTCGCGCTGGGCTTCCTCCACGCGGAGCGGGTGCTGGAGGGCGCGGAGGACGTGGCGTCGATCGTCCACTGCGGCGTGCCGGGCGAGGAGGGCTACGGCAACGTGGTGGACGTGCGGCCCGCCGGCGGCGCGCGCATCGCCTGGGAGCGGGTGGGGGGCGGGCGACAGGGCGCGGTCTCCAGCGCGTGCGGCGTGTGCGGACGGAGCACGGTGGACGACCTGCTGGAGGGGCTTCAGCCGCTGCCGCCGGGACCGGTGCTGGAGGTGGGGGCCATCCGCGCCGCGATGGAGGCGTTGAGAGGGCACCAGCCCGCGTTCGACGCCACGGGAGGAACGCACGCGGCGGCGGCGTGGGCGGCCGAGGGCGTGTTGCTGGCGGTGCACGAGGACGTGGGCCGGCACAACGCGGTGGACAAGGTGGTGGGCGCGCTGCTCGTGCGGCGCGCCGCCGAAGGTGACACGGGTCCCCGGCCGGAGCTGCTCACCGTGAGCGGCCGTGCCGGCGTGGAGATCATCCAGAAGGCGGTGCGCGCCGGGATCCCCATCGTGGCCAGCGTGTCCGCGCCGACGTCCCTGGCCGTGCAGCTCGCGCGGGAGGCGGGGCTGACGCTGCTGGGCTTCGTTCGCGGTGAGAAGATGAACGTCTACTCCGGCTCGGCACGGTTGGCGGGCGGGACGGACGCGGTGGCGGCGGCCTGAGCCCATCGGGGTCGTGGAAACCCGCGGTGCGTTCCCGGCGATGATGCCCGGGTGAGCCGGCCCCGGTCCGGCCCCTGCCAGGGAGCGCGGATGCGAAGCGGATGGCTGCTGGGACTCGTCGTGCTGTTCGTCGCGTGTGGTCCAACCGGGCCGAACGCGCCACCGCCGGAGCCTCCCGTCGAGCCCATCCCGGAGACGCCCGAGTACGACGACGAGGGCATCCAGGTCTCACCTACCGGCGACGACGCGACGGGGGACGGCAGCCCCGAGCGGCCCTACCGCACCATCCGGCACGTGCTGGCCAACGTCGCGAAGGCGGGCGACACGCTCATCCTCCGCGAGGGCGAGTACGTCGAAGAGGTCCGCATCCGGCTTCCGAACATCACCCTGCGCTCGCACTCGGGCGAGTGGGCGGTGATCTCGCAGCCGATCAGCATCGACGCCAACAACGGCGGGCTGCCGGTGCGCTTCGACGTGGACGCACATGGGAGCCGGCTGCAACGCGTGGAGGTGAAGGGCGGCTTCTACGCGGTGGTGCTCCACACCCGCTGGGGCTGGGGCGGCGACGATGAGCTCGGCGTGCAGAACGTCACCATCGAGGACTCGGTCATCCACAGCTCCGGGCGCGATTGCATCAAGGTCAATCCGAAGGCGAACGGCTTCACCCTGCGCCGGAGCGAGGTCTACAACTCGGGCGCGGGCTATCCGCCGGGGACCTCGACCGACGACAAGAACGCCGAGGGCATCGACGTGGTGAACGCGGACGACGTGCTCATCCAGGACAGCTACATCCACGACGTGGCCACCACCGGCGTCTACGTGAAGGGCGGAGGGCGGCGGACGATCATCGAGCGGAACCGGATCGAACGCGCGGGCGCGATGGGGATCGCGCTCGGCTTCGACACCAGCCCCGGGTTCTTCGACGTGGAGGCCAACCCCCGGTACTACGAGAACATCGACGGGATGGTGCGGAACAACGTCGTCATCGACACCGGCGCGAGCGGGATCGCGATGTACGCGGCGCTCAACCCGAAGGTGCTCAACAACACCGTCATCCACACGGCGCGGCGCTACCACGCGCCCATCTACTTCGGACTCACCTTCCAGGACTGGGACCCGGACGCCGGCCGCCCGCCGACGCGCAACCCGACCGTCCTCAACAACATCGTCGCGCAGCCCG
>CAZCWA010000645.1:0-2394 GCA_964502265.1 uncultured Myxococcaceae bacterium
CGGAAGAGGATCCCGTACATCGCGTCGTTGAGGAGCATGTCCAGCCGCTCCCACGCCGCGCAGAACGCGATCTCCGACATGCACAGGCCGGACGAGTAGTTGGTGAGCTGCACGTACCGCCCGAGCTTCTTCGACTCGTCGTCCAGGGCCTCCCGCATGATGCGGAAGTTCTCCTGGGTGGCGTAGGTGCCGCCGTAGCCCTCGGTGGTGGCGCCGTGGGGGACGTAGTCGAGCAGCGACTGCGCGGTGGACCGGATGACCGCGATCACGTCCGCGCCCGCCTGGGCCGCCGCGCGCGCCTGATCCACGTCGTCATAGATGTTGCCGGTGGCGACGATCACGTACTTGTGCGGCGCCTGACCCATCCCCAGCTCGTTCTTCAACGCGTCGCGGGCGTCCACCCGGCTCCGAAGCTCGCTCACCGCATGGCGGATCTCGCGGGAGACCTCGTCGCGCAGGCGGCCCTCCTTCTCCTGCGAGAGCGGCTCCAGCTTCTCGATCGGCGCGGCGATGATGCGCTCCACCGCGTCCAGCGGGCTCTGCGCGCCCAGCTCCAGCGCGCGGCCGTACCAGTACGCGGCGCCGCGGTTGAGCACCCCGGCCTCGTGAAGCCTGTCCACCATCAGGTTCGCCAGTGGGACCCCGCGCGGGCCCTCGCCGGAGATGCCGAGCAGCCGCAGCACGGTGCGCTCGATGGAGACGGTGGTGTGACGGTGGATGAGGTCGAGGACCGGCGTGGTGATCTCGTGGGCCAGCGTGCGGGCCCGCGCGATCTCCGCGTCGTCGATGAACATGCCAGACATGGGGCGCCTCTCTATCTCCGGAACCCCGCGAGCGAAACCCCCTCGCGCCCCCGCCGGGATACACTTCGGCCTCAGGAGGCGGCGATGACGAGCCACGGCTGGGCGAAGGGGCTGGCGATTCTGGCGGCGGTGGCGGGGCTCGCGGGCTCGGCCTGCACGCCGCGTTACACGACCCGGTTCCAGGAGGCGGAGTCCCCCATCCTCTCCAGCGAGTGCGAGGTCCGCCTCTTCGACCGCGCGCCGGACCGTCCCTTCGTCATCGTCGGCGAGCTGGAGGCGGAGAACCCGGCCCGGCTGGCAACCGACGAGGCGTCCTTCCTGAAGTCTCTGCGTCCCCGGATCTGCCGGCACGGCGGCAACGCGGTCATCGCCCAGCGCGACGACCAGGGCCGCTACCTGCACGGCACCGTGATCCGGCTGCGCTGAGCCCGGGTCCCCGGTGTCCTCCGGGTGTCCAATGACACCGGGCCCATGACCTCACGGAGGGGGTTTTCGTGACGCCGGCGGCGGCGGCTCAGAGTGGGCGCGCCATTGGCGTGACGCTTGCTCAAGGCGGACGGGAATCTTCTCCCGGAGCTGACCGTGTCCAACCCGCTTACCGACTTCAGCCCTGGCTCGCCCATGTTCGAGCTGCTCCGCGCAGCCTCGCGCGTGGCCCGGAGCGAGGCCACCGTGCTGCTCACCGGCGAGACGGGCACGGGCAAGGAGGTCGTGGCGCGGCACATCCACCGGCACAGCCCTCGCCACCAGCGGCCCATGGTCCCGGTGAACTGCGGCGCCATCCCGGAGGCGCTGCTGGAGTCGGAGCTCTTCGGCCACACCCGCGGGGCCTTCACCGGCGCCCACACCGCGCGCAAGGGCCGGGTGGCAATGGCCGAGGGCGGCACCCTCTTCCTCGACGAGATCGGCGAGCTCCCGCTGTCGCTCCAGGTGAAGCTCCTCCGCCTGCTTCAGGAGCGGACGTACGAGCCGGTGGGAAGCGCCGAGTCGGTGAGCGCCAACTTCCGGCTGATCGTGGCCACCAACCGGGACCTCGAGAAGGAGGTCGCGGCCGGCCGCTTCCGCGCGGACCTCTACTACCGCCTGAACGTCTGCCCGATGGAGCTGCCGCCGCTTCGCGATCGCCGCGGCGACGTGTCGAGGCTCTTCACGCACTTCTGGTCGGAGCGCGGGGAGACCCGGCCGGTGGAGACCACCGTGCTGCAGGCCATCGAGGCATACCGGTGGCCGGGCAACGTGCGCGAGCTGGAGAACCTCGTGGAGCGCCTCTCGGTGTGCGCCCCCGGCGAGTCGATCCGCCTGTCCGATCTCCCGGCGTCGATCCGCGGGTTCCCCTCGAGGAACGAGGTCGCCGAGCTCACCGCGCCGCGCGAGCTGCCCGCGCCCGAAGAGGCGGCGCCCGCGCCCGAGGCGGACGTCATCCCCCTGCAGGCTTCCACCGAGCCGCAGCCGGACGCCTCCAACGCCGGCGCCGACGCCAACGCCGACGTCACCGCGCAGGCGATCGCCTCGCACGTCGCCGGCGTGGCCAGCCTCGGCCGGCTCCCGGTGGATCTGCCGGTGATCCTCCGCGAGCTCGAGGAGGCGTACA
>CAZCWA010000646.1:0-2391 GCA_964502265.1 uncultured Myxococcaceae bacterium
CGCCTTGGCGTGGCCGATGTGCAGGTAGCCGTTGGGCTCGGGGGGGAAGCGGGTGTGGACGCGGCCGTCCCACCTGCCTGTCCGCATGTCCTCCTCGATGATCTGGCGGATGAAGTGCGAGGGCTTCGAGTCGGTGGCGTCGGTGCTCATGCGGGCCGGTGCCTTAACACGCGCGGGGGCTTCCTGCTGCGGCCGCGTGCACCCGGTGCTAGATGAAGCGGGCAAGTCAGAAGCCACCAGGAGAGACACCATGGATTACCGCGGCGCCTACGCCCAGATGCCTGCTGCCCGTGCCCCCGCGGCCGAGCGGGCCGAGTTCATCCGCCAGACCTACCTGCACCTCGCCGGCGCGGTCATCGCCTTCATGGCGGTGCTCTACGCGATCATGGCCTCGGGGTTGGGCGAGACGCTCTCCCGGACGCTCCTGGGCACCCGCTTCGGCTGGCTGGCCGTGCTGGGGGGCTTCATGCTCGTGGGCTGGGTGGCGCAGCGCTGGGCCGAGAGCGGGGCCTCGCCGGCGATGCAGTACGCAGGCCTCGGGCTCTACGTGGTCGCCGAGGCGATCATCTTCACCCCGCTGCTCTTCATCGCCGGGACGATGTTCGGCCCGCAGATCATCGTCGAGGCCGGCATCTACACCGCGATGATCTTCGGCGGCCTCACCTTCACCGTCTTCACGACGAAGAAGGACTTCTCCTTCATGCGCAGTGCGCTGACCATCGCCGGCTTCGCTGCCATGGGCGTGATCGCGGCCTCGATCCTCTTCGGCTTCACCCTCGGGTCGCTCTTCGCCGGGGCGATGATCCTCCTGGCGGCGGGCTACATCCTCTACAGCACCTCCAACGTGCTCCATCACTACCCGGTGGGTTCGCACGTGGCGGCCTCGCTGCAGCTCTTCGCCTCCGTCGCGCTGCTCTTCTTCTACGTGCTGCGCCTGCTGATGGCGCTGCGCCGGTAGCCCGGCAGCCGGGCGCGGGCGGCCTCATTCGCCGTCCGCATCTCCAGACGTGACCTGCGGATGACCTTGGGCCTCCACGCTGCGCGCCAGCCTGGAGGCCTTCGCATGTCGTCGCCCATCCGTCCGCCCGCTGCCCATCCCCATCCCACCGTCCGCACCACGTCGCCGCCGCCGGAGCCCGCTCTCCCGCCGGCGCCGAAGCTCACCCGCGAGACGATAAGGGAGCTGCTCGCCACCGGGCGCAGGCTGCTCGTCCAGGGCGGGATGGGCCTTCACGCGTCCGACGGGCTCGCCGGCCACGTGGCCTCCGCGAGGAGCGAGCTCTTCGTCCCGGTGGGCACGGTGTCCGCGGTGGGCAAGACCGAGCACTCGCTGGTGGCGGAGATCCGCCGGATGCGTGCGCTGGCCCCTCACGGCTTCATCGGCGTGAACCTGATGGCCGCGCTCAACCGGGACGACTTCGAGACGCTGGCGAAGGTGGCGCTGGCCGAGGGCGTGTCCTTCCTCGTGCAGGGCGCGGGGATCTCGCGCGAGGTCATCCGCTGGTGCCGCGAGGCCAACACGCCGTTCGCCGGCATCGTCTCCTCGGGCCGGCTGGCGGCGCTGTATGAGAGGTGGGGCGCGGACTTCGTGGTCGCCGAGGGCAGCGACGCGGGCGGGCACATCGGCGACATCGGCCACCCGCTGGGGACGATGGTCGAGGAGGTGTGCCGGATGACCACGCTCCCGGTCATCGCCGCCGGCGGCGTGGTGGGCGCGGACCTGCGCGCGCTGTTCGAGAAGGGCGCCTCCGGCGTGCAGCTCGCCACGCGGTTTCTCGCCTGCAGCGATGGCGACGCGCACCCGGACTTCAAGCGGCAGTACCTCGGGCGGACCGAGGAGGACGTGGTGGTGATCACCTCCTGCGTGAAGGGGATGAAGGCCCGCGCGCTGCGCACCCCGTTCACCGACCGGCTCGCTCGCGGCGAGGTCGTGCCGCCGAAGACCAAGGCCTGGTTCTTCGCCAGGGACGGCTACCGCGGGCGGAAGAAGGCGTGCATCGACTGCCTGGCGAAGGACCTCTGCGCCTGCCGAGACAGCGACTTCAAGGAGAGCTTCTGCATCACCGACGCGCTGCTCAACGCGGCGGTCGCAGGCGATGTGGAGAACGGGCTCTTCTACGCGGGGCTGAGCGTGACCCGCATCCCCGAGCGCTCGATGGAGGAGCTCGTCCCCGCGCACGCGCTCATCGCCCGGCTGGAGAGCGAGTACCGCGCCTCGAACCCGGCCGCGGCCTGACCGGCTACGGCAGCGTGCCCACGTCGCACCCGGGGCCGAAGCCCTCGGCGTCGAAGGCGGACTCGAGCACGCCCGCCAGGATCTGCCCGTCCGGCGCGGGCCACTGCGCGCGCAGGGTGAGCGCGTGCTTCCCGCGGCGCTTGGGCGAGCAGTAC
>CAZCWA010000647.1:0-2388 GCA_964502265.1 uncultured Myxococcaceae bacterium
GTGAGGTGGTCTTCTTCTGCAGCGACTCGGCCCGCGCACCCAGCCCGGTGCGGGTCTCCTCGATGCGCGCCAGCAGCTGCGCGGCGTGCCCTTCGGCCTCCTCCACCGCAGTCAGCAACCGGGACTGCCGCAGCACCAGCTCGTCGCGCTGCGAGCGCAGCCCCTCGAGTTCCTTGCGTGCCGACGCGCCCCGCTCACTCGCGGAGGCCACCTTGATCTGCAGCTCGACCACCTCGGTCCGGCGCGCCTCGAGCTCTCCGGCAATTGCCGCCTGCTCCTCGGCCAGGGCCGCGCGCTTCTCCTCCCGCTGCGCACGCTCGGCCTGGCTCTGCGCGACCTCGCCGCGGCGCTCGACTTCCTCGGTGGCAAGGCCCGAGAGCTGCGCGGTGAGATCGGCCACCTCGCGGTCGATGGACTCCAGCCGCTCACGGACCCGGGAGAGCTCCTCACCGGCCCGGTGGAGATCCTTCTCCTCGGTGGCCAGCCGCAGCTCCTCGGCGTGCTGGTTCTTGGAGAGCCCCTTGAGCACCCCCTCCACCTGCCCCATCTGCTTCTGCAGGGCGTAGTGCCGGGTGAGCGTCTCGTTGTAGCGGCTCTCGACCGAGGCGACCTCCTCGGCCAGCTCCGCGAGCTCGCGCTTCTTGTGCAGCGCGCCCACCGCAGGCCCCTCGAGCGCGCCGCCGGTCAGGCTGCCGTCGGTCCGGAAGACCTCGCCCTCCAGGGTGACCAGCGTGCATCCGCGTCCGGTCGACTGGGCCAGCGCCTCGGCGGCCGCGGCGTCGGTGACCACCACCACGTCTCCCAACAGGCGCTCGAGCACCGGCTGGAGCACCGGCTCCACCGTCACCTCCGCCAGCGCGTGGGCCAGGACGCCCGGCGCATCCATGCTCGGAAGCACGGGCGCCTCGGCGGGCCCCAGGTCCACGGGGAGCATCGTCGAGCGGCCCTCGCCGGTGTTGCGCAGGAACTCGAGCAGCTCGAGGCCGACCCGGCGGCTCTCCACCAGGACGTGCTGGAGGCGCTCGCCCAACGCCGCCTCAACCGCGCGCTCGAAGCGCGGGCTCACCGTCAGCACGTCGGCGACGAGGCCGAACACGCCCTGCTCCCGGGGCTGCTCGCCAGCGCGCAGCATCACCGCACGCACGCCACGGTCGAAGCCCTCGTAGTGACGCTGCAGCTCCTCCAGGCTCTGCAGGCGGCTGCGACGATCGGCGAGCTCCTCACGCAGCGAGATGACGTGGATCTCGTTCTCGGCGAAGGCCTGACGGGTCCGGTCGAGCGCCTCCTCCTCCTCGCGGCGCCGCGCCTCCATCTCCAGCGAGGCCTGCCGTCCGGCGTCCACCCGCTCGGCGACCTCCTGACGCGCGTCCTCCAGCTTCTGGAGCTCGGCCTGCAGCTTCTCGCGCTCCTCGGCGTGGCGGTCGCAGCGGGCCTGCAGCTCGGCGCGGCGGCGGGAGAGGTTCGTGAGGTTGCTCTCGTGGTTGGCCAGGCGTCCCGCGAGCTGCTCGGCGTTCGAGCGCTCGTGCTCGAGCAGCAGAGAGAGCTCCTCCTGGCGCCGGGTGCCCTCGGACAGCGAGGCGCGCAGCGTCTCCAGGCGGGCCGCGTCCTCCTTCCAGCCGTCATCCAGGCCGCTGAGCGCCGCCTCCTGCTGGGCGAGCTGTGCCTCGAGCTGGGTGATGCGCGCCTCGAGCCCTTCGAGCTCCTCGCGCGCGGCAGAAGCGCGGGCCTGCGCCGCGTTCTGGTCGGCCTCCCAGTGCGAGAGGCTCTGTGCGTCGAGGGAGGCCTGCCGCTCCAGCGCGTGGACCTGCTCCTGCAGCACCCGGAGCGCCTCGGTCTCGGCGTCGTGGGCCGCACGCCGGGACTCGATGTCCTCCTCCATCGCCTTCACCGAGGCGAGGGCGGCCTGCTCCGCCTCTCCCATGCCGGAGAGCTTCGACTCGAGCTGCTGACGCTCGGCGAGCAGCTCGAGGAAGCGGTGGCTGGCGGCATGCAGCTCGATCTCCCGCATCTGCTCCCGCAGGCGCCGGGCCTTCTCGGCCCGCTTCGCCTGGCGGTGGACCGCGTCCATGCGCTTGTCCAGCTCACCCACCACGTCGTTGACGCGCAGCAGGTTGGCGCGGGTGCTCTCCATCTTCCGCTCGGCGGAACGGCGGCGGGCCTTGTAGCGGGTGATCCCCGCGGCCTCTTCGATGAGCTGGCGGCGGTCTTCGGGCTTGCTGGAAACGATGAGCCCCACCCGTCCCTGCTCGATGATGGAGTAGGCCCGGGTGCCGACGCCGGTGCCCAGGAAGAGCTCGGTCACGTCCAGCAGGCGGCAGGTCTGCTTGTTGATGAGGTACTCGGACTCACCGGAGCGGAAGAGGCGCCGGGTCACGGTGACCTCGGGGA
>CAZCWA010000648.1:0-2387 GCA_964502265.1 uncultured Myxococcaceae bacterium
CACCGGCGCCGAGCCATAGGCTCCGCCCAGCAGTGACTGCATGAGTGTCTGCGGCTCCTGCTTCACGTCTGGCCTCCAGAGGATCGAAGCGCGGCTTCTACCACAGCGTCGTGCCTGCCCACGCTCCTCGATGGGGCCGCCGGGAGCCGCCGCGCCGACAGCGGGCGAGCGGGCGTCCGGGCACCTGCGCGTCGCAGGCCCGCTCGATGTCGCGGAAGTCCGCGATGAGGAACCTGTACAGGCCCAGCCGGTGAAGGGCGTTCTCGGGCCCGGGGCGCACCCTCCCGCGAACGGCTCGAGTGCCCGGCCGGCTCCGCGCGTTCAAGGAGCGGCAACGTGTTGGTGACACGCGGAACGGGCGTGGACTTCACGCGGCCCGCCGGGCAGGCTGCGCGCCATTCTTCTGGAGAGAGCATGCTTCGATATCGCGCCGACGTCCGTACCCTCGCCTACCTCGCCTTCACCGTCGCGTTGTCGGTCGTTCAGTGGAACCTCGGCACCGTCCACCCGGTGCTCTTCCCGCTGAGCCTGTTCATGGGCGTGGCCACGGCGGTCATCAGCCACAACCACAACCACCTGAGCATCTGGAAGAACCGGACGGCGAACCTCTTCACCAGCTACGTCATCTCGCTCTACTACGGCTACCCGGCCATCGGCTGGGTGCCCACGCACAACCAGACGCACCACAAGCTCAACAACCGCGAGGGGGACACGTCCCGTGCGCCGAAGGTGTTCAAGTCGAACCACCTCTTCGCGCTGATCATCTACCCGACGCTGACCGGCATGGCGCAGAGCAAGGAGATCGCCACCTTCATCAAGGGCCTGTGGCGCCGCGACCGCCGCGCGTTCTTCGACGCCATCTCCCAGTACGTCGTCTTCTTCGGGATCATGGCGGTGCTCTTCTTCATCGACTGGAAGAAGGCGCTGCTCTTCTTCCTCATCCCGCAGCAGTTCGCGCTCTTCATGATCCAGGTCTTCAACTACGTGCAGCACGTGGAGGCCAACGCGGACTCGAAGTGGAACCACTCGCGGAACTTCGTCTCGCCGGTGCTCAACGCGCTGCTCTTCAACAACGGCTACCACACGGTGCACCACCACAAGCCGGGCGTGCACTGGTCGCAGACGCCGGCGCTCCACGCGGAGCACGCACACAAGATCCACCCGCTGCTCCTGCAGAAGAGCTGGTGGGGCTACATGGCGTACACGTTCCTCGTGCGGCCGTTCATCCCCGGCGCGCACCACCCGGCGCTCCCGGACATGGGCGGCGGCGTGGTCGACGGACAGGGCAACCCGCCCGTCCAGCCCGCCGTCTAGCCACCGCGCGACCCGTCAGTAGACGTTGTACTTCGCCCGAAGCGCCTCGTGCTCCGCCGCATTCCGCGACGGGTGGAGGCGCTTCTCGGCGTCGTGGAGGTAGTACCAGTACTCGCTCGC
Source organism: uncultured Myxococcaceae bacterium (assembly GCA_964502265.1). Lineage (GTDB taxonomy): Bacteria > Myxococcota > Myxococcia > Myxococcales > Myxococcaceae > JAFAFL01. The sequence goes on from CAZCWA010000648.1 coordinate 1,435, forward strand.
GGTGGGGCGCAGCGCGGAGACCAGCGACGGCAGCGAGGGCGCGCCGATCGGCGTGGGCGGCAGGCCGGCCTTGTGGCGCGTGTTGTAGATGCACTCGCGGTCGCGCAGCTTCTTGAGGAAGGCGCGGCGGTCGTTCCACTCGTCGAGCTCGTAGCGGCTGGTGGCGTCCACCCCCAGCGGCGTCCGGTGGTCGAAGCGCTTCCAGAGGATGCCCGCCACCAGCGGGCGCTGCTCGGGGAGCGGCTCCTCGCGCTCGAGCAGCGACGCCATGATCACCAGCTCGTCCAGCGTGCGCCCGCTCTTCTCGATCTCCTCGCGGTGCGGCACCCAGAACCTTCGCGCGAACATGTCGAGCTGCGCCTGGATGACGGCGTGGACGTCGAAGCGGTCAGGGATGATCCCGTAGGTCTCCGGGTAGAGGTAGCCCTCCAGCGTGCGCTCCGGCAGCGGGAACGGCGCCCGGAAGCGCGAAGGCTGCGAGGCGGCCTTGATCCACTCGCCCGGCTGGATGAGCCCGCGAGCGACCAGCGCCGCGTCGGTGTCGCGCAGGCGCCAGCCCTCGACGAAGGTGAAGGGCACGTCCTCGGGGAGCGGCGCGCCGCTCAGGGCGGTGGCGATCTGCGGGATGGTCATCGACGCGCTGAGCTTGAAGCGTCCGGCCTTGGTGGACACGCCGCCCGAACGCCACAGGTGGTAGCGCCACAGCCGCGCGTCGGTGATGAGCCCTTCCTTCTCCAGCATCGGCCCCAGCGCGCGCGCCGAGGCGCCCCTTGGCACCGTGAACTCGACCTCCTCCGCGCTGCCACTTGCCTGCGCGGGCCGGTTCACCGCCCCCTCCACCCAGAAGTACCCGGCGCCTGCCGCCACGAGGGCCAGCACCACCAGCGCTCCGAGCACGATCGCGATCCGCTTCATGCCCCGCAGGCTACCCGCGGATGCGCCGGCATGGGGGA
>CAZCWA010000649.1:0-2384 GCA_964502265.1 uncultured Myxococcaceae bacterium
AGGTGATCGGCCGCGGGCGCTGCCCCGTCGTCGACACCTGGTGGCAGACCGAGACGGGGGCGATCATGATCGCGCCTCTGCCCGGCGCCACGCCCACCAAGCCCGGGAGCGCGACTCTGCCTCTGCCCGGCATCCACCCCGAGGTGCTCGACGCGCGGGGAGCGCCGGTGCCGCGCGGGAAGGGCGGACACCTCTTCGTCACCCGGCCCTGGCCGTCGATGCTGCGCACGGTCTGGGGAGACTCCGAGCGCTTCGTGCAGACGTACTTCTCGGAGCTGCCCGGCGTGTACTTCACCGGCGACGGCGCGCGGCAGGACGAGGACGGCTACTTCTGGCTGATGGGCCGCGTGGACGACGTGCTCAACGTGGCAGGTCACCGGCTGGGGACCGCGGAGGTGGAGAGCGCGCTGGTGTCGAACCCGAAGGTCGCGGAGGCCGCGGTGGTGGGCCGCCCGGACGACCTCAAGGGGACCGCGGTGGTGGCGTTCGTCACCGTGAAGAAGGACGTCCCGGTGAGCGAGGCGCTGAAGCGCGAGCTGATGCAGCACGTGACGGTGCACATCGGCGCCATCGCCCGGCCGGATCAGATCCGCTTCGCCGAGGCGCTGCCCAAGACGCGCTCGGGCAAGATCATGCGCCGGCTCCTGCGCGACGTGGCCGCAGGCCAGGACACCACGGGAGACACCACCACGCTGGAGGACTTCTCGGTTCTGGCCTCGCTGCGGCAGGACGAAGAGTAGGTTCCGCGGGATGACGATGACCCCGGAGGCGCTGCGCGCGCTCTTCCCCGCCGCGCAGCAGAACGCGTACCTCAACGCCGCGGCCTCCTCGCCGATCCCGCTGCCGGTGGAGGAGGCGGTGCGCGCCCACTACGCGGAGGGTGTGCAGACCGGCGATCTCCACTTCGACACGTGGCTGAAGATGCGCGAGGAGACCCGCCGCGGGTTCGCGCAGTTCATCGGCGCGATGCCGCAGGAGGTGGCCTTCGTCCCGTCCACGTCCTTCGGCTTCAACGTGGTCGCGGACCTTCTGCGCCAGCGCGGCGTGGAGGAGGTGGTGACGCTGGAGGGCGAGTTCCCATCCACCACCATCCCGTTCCTCGCGCACGGCATGAAGCTGCGGATCGTGAGGGCGCGGCCGGACGGGACGTACGCACCCGAGGACGTGGAGGCGGCCATCGGTCCCCGCACCGGCGCGGTGGCGCTGAGCGCCGTCCAGTTCGCGAGCGGCTTCCGGATGGACATCGAGGCGGTGGCGCGGCTGTGCCGGGCGAAGGGACTGCTCTTCGCGGTGAACGCTGCGCAGGCGATCGGCCAGATGCGGTTCAACGTGGGAGCGGGCGGGATCGACTTCCTCTGCAGCACCAGCCACAAGTGGATGTTCGCGGGCTACGGCGTGGGCGTCTTCTACGCGCGCCGCGAGCACCTCGAGTCGGGGACCTTGCCGATGTGCGGGTGGCTCTCGGTCGAGGAGCCCTGGAAGATGGACAACCTCGCGGGCGCCACGTTGACCGGACGGGATGCGGCGGCGGGCGGCGGATGGTTCGGCGCCGAGGGGACCCGCTTCCGCAAGGAGGCCGCGGCGCTGGAGGCGGGGTGCGTGGCCTTCGGGCCGATCCACGGTTTCGCCGCCGCGCTCCGGATGCACGAGGCGGTCGGCGTGGACGTCACCGAGCGCCACATTGCCCGGCTGCAGGCGCGGCTGAGGGCGGGACTTCGCGCGCGCGGGTTCGTCCCCAACCGGCCAGACGATGCCGCGCGGGGCTCGGGGATCTGCGTGATCGGCGTGGAGGGTTCGCCCAACGAGGTGGTGCGCGCGCTGGTGACGCACGGGGTGATGCTCTCGCCCCGCGGCGGCGGCGTGCGGATCTCCACCCACGTGTTCAACGACGAGGGCGACGTGGAGAAGCTCTTCTGGGCGCTGGAGAAGGCCGGGGTGAGACCGGCCCCCATGCTTCCCATGTCTCCGGCTACCGGGGGATGAAGCTCTCCTGGTAGCCCGCGTCCTCCACGCGCAGCGCCGCATCCGTCACCTGCAGCGGCAGCACGCAGTCGAGCATCACCGCCAGCTCGTTGGTCTCGCGGTGGCCGATGCTGCCCTCGTACGCGCCCGGATGCGGGCCGTGCACGATGCCGGCGGGGTGGTGGCTCACGCTGCCCGGGCCCACGCCCTTGCGCGAGGTGAAGTTGCCCCGGCAGTAGAAGAGGAACTCGTCCACGTCCACCGACGCGTGCGGGTAGGGGCAGGGGATGGCCTCCGGGTGGAAGTCCACCACCCGCGGCACGAAGGAGCAGATGAGCGCCCCGCGCGCAGCGAAGGTCCCGTGCCACGTGGGCGGCAGGTGCACCAGCCCGGCGCGCGGCTGGAAGTTCAGGATGGGGAAG
>CAZCWA010000650.1:0-2370 GCA_964502265.1 uncultured Myxococcaceae bacterium
TGATGGAGAACCCGAGGTCCCGGTAGTCCGGCGGCGAGATGAGGCCGAAGTTCAGCGTGGTCGGGCTCACCGTGTAGTTGCAGGGCGGCAGCTCCTCCGCCATGGCGTTGATCTCGATCTCCTTCTCCGGCTGGTCCGGATCGTTGGAGTAGATGATCAGCCGCGCCTTCTTCAGGCCCACGCTGAACGGGGTGATCTTCACCAGCAGCTCGGCGGCGTTCTCACCCACCCGGGCCACGAGGCCCTTGGTGTGATCGTAGCTGGTGGGGACGATGACCTCGAACTCCGTCTCCGCGGTCTCGGCGTTCAGCGGCTCGATCCGGAAGTACGGCTGGGTCGGGTTGCCGCTCGCGTCCGGCACGCCGAGCCGCAGGTTCGCCTTGTTGTCCGGCACCGCGGGCGCGGTGCCCACGTTCATCACCGTCAGCTTGCGCTGCGAGGACGCCGGCGGGTTCGCGCCCGGGAAGTACGCCACCCGGCCGAAGTTCAGCGTGGGCGAGGGGTTCACCTGGATGTCCGGGCCACCGCCGAAGGTGCGGACCTGGATCTGACCGGACGGCTGCCGGGTCAGGTTGGTGTTGAAGGTGAGGAAGGTCTGGCGGGGGCCGAGCACCGCCGGCTTGCACGCCACCGTGACCGACGCAGAGCCGCCCGCGCCCGGCACGGTCAGCGACATCGGGTCCTGGCCCGGCTGCGGGACCACCCGGAACTCGGTGTTGTTCTGGGTGCGGATCTGGGAGAGCTCCACGTCCGCCAGGCTCTCGTTGGTGAAGGTCACCTCGCGCTCCACCTCGATGCCCGGGGTGACGTAGCCGCAGTCCACCTGGGTGGGCGTCCACGAGAGCACCGAGTCCACGCCGGAGCCGGTGAGGGTCACGTTGACCTCCGGGCACTGGGCGGACGCGCGCATCTTCACGAACGCGAGGTAGCTCTTGTTCTCGGTGGGCTTGAAGTCGATCTGCACCTGGCGCGTGGTGGCCGGGTCCACGAAGAAGTCACCCTGCGGGGACTCCGGCGCGAAGCTGAACGCGTTGTGGTCACCGGAGGAGGAGGTGATCGCCCCCACCGAGGCGGTGGCCACCAGCTCGGTCGGGTTGCGGATCTCCACCGTGTGCCGGTAGCTGTCGTCCCGCGCGACCTTGCCGAAGTCCAGGGTCCTGGGCAGCTCGCACACGCCGGAGACCGCGAGGCCCACCAGGGTGATGGTCGCCTCGCCCTCGCCCTCCTGCGCGCCCTCCGCCCGGAGCAGCAGCTTCACGCCGTGCTCCATCTGGACCTCGTCCACCTGCGGCGGGACGAAGGTCACGTCGATCTCCACGAACTCGGAGACGCCGAGGGTGGTGCCGGGGGTGAAGTTCACCTTCCACACCGGGCTGGCGTCGCCGCCCTCGCCGATGGCGACGGTGTCACCCTCGAGCTTCTCCAGCGACGCGAGCGTCAGCGATGCCGCGCCGAGGTTCTTCACCACGATCTTCTGGGTGACCTCCTGACCCATGAAGACGGCGCCGAAATCGTAGAGCGCCTCGCGGTCCGTCCGGGTGCTGCCTTCCGATTCGTAGACGAGCCCGAGGTCGCCGAAGCGGCGCGCCGTGTCGGTCTCGCCGCAGCGGCAGCCGGAGACGACCACCGCGCCGAGGAGGGCGTAGATGGCCAGCTTGAGGGGAGCAAACTTCATGAGCGACACCTCTTCTGCGGGTAAAGAGCATCCCCGGACGTTCGATCCGAGTCGCTGGAGACACGCCTGGGGTTCGTCCCGGGTGCGGCCTCCCGGGAAATTTTCTGCCGCGGGATCGTGACGGATTGTCACTTCCCGGTCAAGGCATCCTGCACGGTTGGATGATGCCAGGTTGGCTGCTTCCGCCCGCCCACCCGCGGAACGGTCCGTCGGGACAAGGAAAAAGGCGGCGCCCCGGTCAGGAGCGCCGCCCGGAGTCTACACCCTCGCGGCCTTGGCTAGGGGTAGCAGGTCGAGTGGTAGGTGATGGTGAGCGTCTGGCCCGGCTCGGGGACGTACATCGCCTCGAAGTTCAGCGAGTTGCCGACCGAGTCGTACACCCACACCGTGGCCCCGCGCTCGTCCACGTCCGGCACCGGCACCCCGTCGATCGCCACCTGGATGGGCCCCCGGACGAGGTCCGGCATCGAGGTGAGGAAGAAGTTGGTCCGGAACCCGAGCGCGGTCTTGCCCAGCTCCTCCAGGGACTTCGCCCAGTCGGGGGTGCAGATCTCGTCCCTCACCCCGTTGGTCTGCTGCACCAGCGTGGCGTACGTCCCGTCGTCCGCGCCGGAGTCATAGACGCAGCCGGCCGGCGGGTTGGGGTTGAACCCGGCGATGGCGTTGAAGGTGAACTGGGTCTTCCGGTTGTGGCC
>CAZCWA010000651.1:0-2358 GCA_964502265.1 uncultured Myxococcaceae bacterium
CCCACATGTTCCGCATTCATCTGACGCTCGTCGCGACAGCACTCGCGCTTTTCTCCGCAACCGAATCGCGCGCCAACGCCGCGGCGCCGACCACCTATCGGACCTCCGTGGATGGCAACCGAGTCACCATCTGTCCCTGGAACTTCGACGACCGCATGTGCCCGGACGAGGGGTTGGTGCGCAAAGGCGAGGGGAGCCGCGAGGCTGTCCTGCTCTCCGACTGCGACGTCGATCGCTGCTTCGTGGACGAGTGCGTGCCGCCCGGCACGTACCAGTACGGCTTCGCCAATCCCTACGAGTGTGTCTCGGTGTCGGCGAGCACGACCTACTACGTCGAGGTGACCGTGTCGGACGCGCTGGGAGCCTGCGAGCGCACGGAAGGCTTCAGCGGTCCGGCCGCATATCCGGATGGCGCACCCTGGGGGGCGGACCAAACGGTCTGTCGGTACAGCCCCTACGGCTGCGGCTGCAACCCGGCCGGCGCTATTCCGGTGAACGCGCTCGTGCTCGGGGCGGGGCTCTTGTTCTTGCGGCTGCACCGTCGCGCCCGCCGCGGCCGATGAATCCGTACGTCCTCGCGCTGGCGCTGACGCTGGCGATCGAGGTCACAATCGTCGCGTTGTGCTTCCCCGGCCAGCGCGTGCGCATGGGGCTCGTTTGCGTTGCCGCCACGTCGGCGACCCACCTGTCGATGCACTTCGTGCTGCCGCGCGTGCTCGGATCGTGGGGCTCTGCGGTCCTGTGGGGCGAGCTCGGCGCCGTCACGGTCGAGGCGGCGGTGTACGCGATTGCCAGCCGGCCGCGAGATGTCGGCCGGGCCCTTGTCGCGGCCGCGCTCGCGAACCTCACCAGCTACGCGGCGGGACTCGCGTTGTTCTGAGGCGATCCGCGAGCGCCGTCCGAACAGCGCGGGTGGCAGGCGCTCGGCCCGCGGGGGTAGAAGGCCCGTCATGCTCCGTCCGGCCCCTCTCCTCGCCGCCCTCTCGTCTGCCGCCGTGGCATTGCTCGGCTGCCCCGCGCCGGTTCATCCGTACGAGGTTCGCGCCTGCTACTCGGAGCTTCACTACGAGGCGCCCTCCGACCTCAGCACGGAGCCGCGCGTGGCCGGCGAGTGGAGCGGCTTCGCTCCCGAGGCGATGGAGAAGGTGGGCGAGCGCTCCTGGCGATTCAGGGTGGACCTCGAGCCGCGCGCGTATGCGTACGAGCTGCTCGATGCGCAGCCCGGCGAAGTCCGGATCAACGATCCGAAGAACCCGTACACGCGCTGGGTGGGGGGAAGGGAGTACTCGCGGCTCACGGTGGAGGACTGCCGCGATCCGGAGGTCCGGGTGGAGCACTTCCGCGCAGCGAAGGAGGGGACCGTCGAGCTGCGCGCGCAGTACGTGGACGGCTCGGAGAAGGCGGGGTCGGGCGAGGTGTCCGTCACGCTCGATGGCCAGACCGTGGAAGGCGCGTTCCATGCGGCGACCGGTGCGATCCGCGTGGCGCTCTCGGGCGTCGCGCAGGGCAAGCACGAGCTGCGGGTGACCGCGAAGGACGCGAACGGCCGCGAGGCGAAGCTGCACCACCTCCCGTTCTGGATCGAGGAGACGCCCTTCGACTGGCAGGAGGCGATCCTCTACTTCGCCTTCACCGATCGCTTCCGGAACGGCGACCCGTCCAACGATCAGCCGGTGGGCGGCGTGGACCCGATGGTCGACTACCGCGGCGGCGACTTCGCCGGGATCCGGATGGCGATCGAGGAGGGCTACTTCGACGCGCTCGGCGTGCGCGCGCTCTGGATCTCGCCGGTGGATCAGAACCCGGACGGCCACTTCGGCGGCAGCCACGGCCAGCGCTACACCGGCTACCACGGCTACTGGCCCTCGGCCCCGCGCACCACGCAGCGGCGCTTCGGGACGCTGAAGGAGCTGCGCGCGCTGACGGATGCGGCCCACGCGCGCGGCATCCGCGTGATCACCGACCTGGTGGTCAATCACACGCACCAGGAGCACCCGTGGTTCGCCGAGCGCCGCGACGAGGGCTGGTACAACGTCTCCAACGCCTGCACCTGCGGCTCGAACGGCTGCGACTGGGACGCGCGCAGGCTCGACTGCTGGTTCACGCCGTACCTGCCGGACCTCAACTGGCGGAACACCGCGCTGGTGGATCAGATGATCGGCGATGCGCTGTGGTGGGTCCGCGAGGCGGGGCTCGACGGGTTCCGGCTCGACGCGGTGAAGCACCTGGACCACGTGGCGGGGCGCACCCTGGCGGCGGAGCTCAACGCCATCACCCGCGTCACCGGCACGCCCTTCTTTCTCGTGGGCGAGACCTTCACCGGCAGCGACGGGCGCTCGCTCATCGCGGAATACATCT
>CAZCWA010000652.1:0-2350 GCA_964502265.1 uncultured Myxococcaceae bacterium
GCTGGACGTCTTCCTCTTCGCGGTGCCGGACGTGGCCGGGGTGCTCGCGCTCTTTCGCGAGGCGCGCAAGGGACCCTTCACCCTCTCTGCCTACGAGTTCTTCACCGACCGATGCCTGGCGAGGCTCCAGCGCCACCGCAGCATCCGCCCGCCGTTCGAGTCCGAAGCCCCCTGCTACGTGCTGCTGGAGGCGGAGGGCGGCGAGCCGGCGCAGATGGAGGCCTGGCTGGGGAGCCTGTTCGAGCGCGGCCGGGTGCTCGACGGGACCATGGCCCAGGGCGTGGGACAGCAGCGCGAGCTGTGGTCCTTGCGCGAGGGGATCAGCGAGAGCCTCAGCGCCACCGGGTTGCCGCACAAGAACGACGTGGCCCTGCCCATCGCGCAGCTCGAGCCCTTCTGCGCCGAGCTGGAGAGCGTCTTCGCGGCGCGGTACCCGTCGTGGGAGATCTGCCTCTTCGGCCACATCGGCGACGGCAACCTGCACATCAACGTGATGAAGCCGGACGACCTGCCCAGGGCGGAGTTCCTCCAGCACACCTCCGGCGCGGACCACGCGATCTTCGAGCTGGTGCGGCGGCACGGCGGCAGCATCTCGGCCGAGCACGGCATCGGGCTGCTCAAGAAGCCGTACCTGGGCTACTCGCGATCGGAGGCGGAGCTCGCGCTCATGCGGGCGGTCAAGCAGGCGCTCGATCCACGTGGGATCCTGAACCCCGGAAAGCTGCTCTAGCCGCCGGGCGTGCGGTCAGATTGGCCCCGGGGGCGCGGGTGCGTTATGGTTCCCATCGTGTTCACGCTGCTCACCACCGCGCATGCACCTGCTCCCCGGACTCGCCTGAGGGCGCGACGGGTGAAGCTCGTCCGCGGCCGGGTGACGGCCGGGCTTCGATAGACGCCGCGCTCCGCTCCACCACTTCATCAGGGGACGCCGGCGCGGCGGTCCCCCAGACGCATCCCCGGTTTTAAGTTCAATACGTCAGCGTCGTCGTGTGCCGCGAGGTCCAGACGAAGCTGACACGCTTCACACGCCGTTCCTCCCACAGGTGCAACCATGAATCTGAACGACACCCCTGCGGTCCCCTCCACCGAGCCCGAGGCGCTCCCGCCCATCACCGTCGCGCGCGAGGACTTCGACCGTCTGCAGCGCGTGCTCGAGCAGCACGGCGACGGCCGGCTCGCCAGCCTGGCCGAGGCGCTGGACGAGGAGCTCTCGCGCGCCAATCTGGTGCCGCGGAACCAGCTCCCGGCGGACGTGGTGGCGATGGAGAGCACCGTGGTCTTCGCGGACGCGGAGAACGGCGCCAAGCGCGAGTTCGTCCTCTGCTGGCCCGGCGACGCGCGCGGCCAGGAGGGACGGATCAGCATCCTCTCCCCCATCGGCTCGGCGCTGATCGGCCTGCGGGTCGGCCAGAGCATCGACTGGCCGGTGCACGGCGGCGGCAAGCGGCGCCTGACCATCCTGGAGGTCCGCCGGGCGGAGGCTGCGTGAGCCTGGACGGCGGCGCCCGCGTGGACCGTTGGCAGAACCTCGTCCACGCGGCGTTCCTGCTCGACGAGTCGTCGAAGGACGCCCCGCCGGGGCCCGAGCGCGCAAGGGCCACGCTGGAGAACGTGCTCGAGGTCTTCCCCGCCTCCCTGGATCCGGTGGACGACTTCGAAGCCTGGGCGGTGCGCCGGCTCGCGCTGGCGCTCCACCGCTCGCTCGAAGGGCCCTGACGCCAACGGGCCCTCACCCGTCGATCAGTCTTCGCCCTCGCGGATGTCCGCGCGGTTGGGCACCGGAGAGCCGCGCACGCCCCCCGCGAAGCTCGGCGGCCCCACGTCGATGGCGATCTCCTCTCCGCCCTCCACGTCCGCGTGCCGGATGACGCCCGAGTCCTCTTCGGCCGCGCCCTCCAGCCCGGTGGACTTCACCTTCTCCTCGTCCGGCATCGACTTCGACTTGCCCTTCGGCATCGTGGCGCACCTCCTCCAGAAGAGGTGGGCACGAACGGCGGCGTTGGCCACGGGGCTACGAGACGACGCGCGTCTTGATGTCCGTCTCCAGCGCGGCGATCCCATCCGCCACGCGCTGCGACACGTTCTGGTCCAGGTCCATGATCAGGTAGCCCACGTTCGGATCCGTGGAGAGCACCTGGGCGTGGATGTTCGCGTTGAGGTCCGAGACGATCATGTTGATGTCCCTCAGCACGCCGGGGACGTTGCGGTGCACGTTGAGGATGCGGTGCGTCCCGGGGATGAGCGGCAATTCCACCTGCGGGAAGTTCACCGCGCCGGTGGTGGCGCCCGTCTTGATGTAGCGCGAGAGGCTGGTGGCGACCTCGCGGCCGATGGCCTCCTGCGCCTCCTC
>CAZCWA010000653.1:0-2338 GCA_964502265.1 uncultured Myxococcaceae bacterium
GCTCGTCGAGGATGAGGATGGGCGGATCCTTCAGCAGCGACCGCGCGATGGCGATGCGCTGACGTTCGCCCGCGGAGAGCCGGCTGCCGCGTTCGCCCACCACGGTGTCGTAGCCGTCCGGGAGCTGCATGATGAAGTCGTGCGCGTGCGCGGCCTTCGCCACCGCTTCGATCTCCGCGTGCGACGCCCCCGGCCGCCCGTAGGCGATGTTGTCGCGCACGCTCTCGTTGAAGAGCAGCGCGTCCTGGAGCACCACGCCGATGTTCCGGCGCAGGGACACCTGCTTGAGCGTGCGCACGTCCCGTCCGTCCACGCGCACGGTCCCCGAGGTGGGATCGTAGAAGCGCTGCATCAGCGCCATCAGCGTGGTCTTGCCCGCGCCGGACGGGCCCACCAGCGCGATCGACTCGCCCGGCTTCACCTCCAGCGACACGCCGTCGATCAGCGCGGCGGTCCCGGTGGGATAGCGGAAGTGGACGTCCTCGAAGGAGACCGCGCCCTTCGGGTTCTCCAGCGCCACCGCATCCGGCGAATCACCCAGGTCGTCCTGCGCGTCGAGGATGTTGAACACCTGCTCCAGCGAGACCGACGCCATCTTCAGCGTGCGGTAGATGCCGGAGAGCCCCTGTACCGGCGCGAACAGGCCGCCCACGTAGCCGAGGAACGCGACCAGGGTGCCCACGGTGACCTCGCCGCGGAGCACCAGCACGCCGCCGAAGGCGATCGCCGCCAGCCGCGCTGCGCCCACCACCAGGTTCTGCGCGCCGCCCACGCCCGAGTCGTAGCCCACGCCGCGGATGACCACGTCGTTCGCCTCGCGGACCTCGGTGAGGAAGCGCTGCTTCTCGCGCTCCTCCATGGCGAAGCTCTTCACGGTCACGATGCCGGAGAGGACCTCGTTGAAGCGCGCGTAGATCTTCGCCCAGCGGTCGAGCAGGTTCTTCTCGCGCTGCGTCTGCTTCGGCGCCGCGAGGCGGGCGATGATCCCCGGCACCGGCGCAAACGCGACCACCACGAGGGCGAGCCGCCAGTCGAGCCGGAACATCACCACCGCGGCGATCGACAGGTAGACGAGCGCGGGGATGACGTTGATCGAGATGTCGGTGATCGCGCCCACCAGCCCCTGGATGCCGCGATCGAGCCGGGTCATCAGCGCGCCCACGCCCTCGGCGCGGTGGAAGGAGACCGGCAGGGTGTGGAGCCGGCTGACCGTGGCCGAGGTGAGCGCGTAGTGGACGTTGATGCGCGTGCGCCAGGTGAGCCACTGCGAGACGGCATTGAAGATCTCGCGGAGGAGCAGCACGGCCAGCAGCGACCCCACGCCGACCAGGAGGTACTTCTCCCCGGACGCGCCACCCGCGGCGAGGCCATCGAAGATGTACTTGAGGATCAGCGGCTCGACGGCGGCGAAGGCCGCCATCACCAGCGCGAGGAAGACGATCCCCGCCACCACCTTCCGGTGCGGCGCGAGGAAGCCGATGGCGCGGCGGGCCCGGGTCCGCTTCAGGGGAGGGAAGTCCGGGCTCGACGCCAGGGGCAACGAAGCAGTGATTGCAGACACGCGAGCCGAACCCGCCGTGGCACCCGCGCTCTTCCCGTCCGGTCGCGGCGCACCAGCAGCCGGAACGCGTGCCCCCGCCCGCCAGGCCGGTCAGCGCCCGTCGTAGATGCGGTCCAACGCGCGCGCCACGTCGACGATCCGCTCCACCTCTGGATCGAAGGAGGGATCGCGGGCCAGCCGCTCCGCCCACGCGACGGCCGCACGCCCGCCCCACGCGTCCGGCGGATCGCTCAGCCGCTCGCGCGCGGTGCCGCGAAAGTGCTCGGCGGTGAAGTCGTAGAAGGAGCCGTCCACGTTGCGGAAGGAGAGCCCACCGCCCGGGCCGTAGAAGGACGCTTCGATCACCGCGTCCCGTCCCGCGGGCAGCTTCCAGGAGCAGGCGAGCCGGACCACCGCGCCGGTGGAGAGGGTGAGCTGCGCTGCGGCGAAGTCTTCACACGCCTCACCGCGCCTGCCCAGCGGCCTGCCTCCGGAGAGCAGGTGGCTCGAGACCGAGCGCACCTCGGGGAAGCCCAGGGTCCACAGCGCGAGATCCACGAGGTGGATGCCCAGGTCCATCACGCACCCGCCGCCCGCAAGCTTCGGGTCGTAGAACCACGCCTTGTCCGGGCCGTACGCGTTGTGGAACACGAGTTCCACCGCATGGACCTGCCCGATCTCACCTCGCACGAGCCGCTCACGGACCGCGCGCATCCCGGCCGTGTGGCGGTAGGAGAGGTCCACGCCGAGCAACCGGTTGGCCGCGCGCGCCGCGTCCACCACGCGCTTCGTCTCCTC
>CAZCWA010000654.1:0-2327 GCA_964502265.1 uncultured Myxococcaceae bacterium
GGACGCCGGCCTGCACCACCTCGGCGAGATCGACGGGCGAGTCGACGTCGGACTGACGGCTGAGCAGCCGCATCGAGGCGACGATCTCGCGGATCCGCGTGCAGCCATCTTCGGCTTCGCGCAGGGCGGCGAGCAGGTCCTCTTCCGCGAGGTGGACCTCCTTGCGCTCCGCCCAGGCATGCAGCGCTGCGGCCCCCGGCGCGGAGGCATCGACCTTTCGCGCGAGCGGCACGCCCTCGAGCAGCACCTCGACGAGCTGCAGCGAGATGCCGAGGTTCGAGGACGCATAGGCGAGCGGGTTGTTGATCTCGTGGCTCACCCCGGAGACGAGCACGCCGAGCGCCGCCATCTTCTCGCTCATCACCATCCGCTCCTGCATCTGCCGGAGCTCGGAGAGGGTGCGGGAGAGGCTGCGCGCATGCTCCACCTGTTCGGTCACGTCCATCAGCACCAGCAGGCCGATCGCCTCGTCGGCGTCGTGGTGCACCAGCAGCTCGAACTGGCGGTCCTGCGCACCGTCGATCCGGACCTCGTCGATGCGCTGGCCGGCGTGCGCGCGCAGCCATGCCTCGGCGGAAGTCCCGCGCCCTCCGAGCCCGAGCCGCGTCACCACACCCTCCGGCGTGCGCACGTCACCGAGCAGCCCGGCGGCGGACGGGTTCAGAAGGGTCGCGTCGGTGTGGAGGTCCACCGCCACCGCGGGCAGGGAGAGGGTCTGGAAGAGGAGCTGGAAGGCCTCGGTGCCCACGCCGGTCGCGCGCCACGTCCGGAGCAGTCCCCAGAAGAAGAGGGCGGAGATGCCGGTGAGCGAGACCCCGAAGGACTGCATCACCGTCGGCGGCGCGAACAGCCGCACCAGCGCATAGGCGACCGCCACCACGAGCTGCGTCGCGATGAGCAGCTTCATCTCCCGCCGGCCATAGCGGACGCCGGCGCGGAGCCGCAGCACCGCCGCGCACACCATCGCGCCCGACGCGCCGGAGATGAGCACCGCGTCGAAGAGGCGCAACCGCGGGTAGGTGGGGAACCAGCTGATGGCCGTGCGGACGAGGTCCTGCGGCGCCATCTGCATCGCGATGGACGCGCCGGTGACCGAGAGGACCGCGCCGGTGACGATCGCCAGCGGCAGGGTTCGGCCCGGTGGCCACTTCAGCAGCCCCGCGACCGCGCCGACCACACCCGCCCCGAGGAAGCCGAACGCCACGCGCTGCCCCACGTGCCAGCGGATGGCGTCCGCCGGGTCGCCCTCCTGCGAGGCGCCGAGGAGGCAGAGGCTCGCCACACCCGCGGAGGCCGCGATGACCGTCACCGCCAGCCGCATCCCCACCAGTCCGCCGCGGCGGGTGAGCCCGTCGAGCGCGACCGCCAGGCAGATCGCCGCCGTGCCGGCCAGGCCCGCAACGGCGAGGAAGCTCGCCTCCGGTGTCACGACCGACCTCCGCCCGTTGGCTGATGACCCACCCGCACGTCTCTGGACCTCGCTTGTGGTGCCGCCTCGTGCACGGGCCGAGCCATCGGAGGCGCGATGTCCCGAGCCCGGCCGGTCTGCGACCAGCAGAGGGGGAAAACGCAGTAGGCTGCCCGGCGCGTGGACATCTACCGCGGCCAACGAATCGGGAAGTACGAAGTGCTCACCCAGCTCAGCCTGGGCGGGATGGCTGAACTCTTCCTCGCCTTCACCGCGGGGCCGGGCGGCTTCCGGAAGTTCGTCGTCCTCAAGCGCATCCTCCCCGACGTGAAGGCGGAGGAGCAGTTCGTGAAGATGTTCCTCGACGAGGCGCGCATCACCGCCGCGTTCTCGCACCCGAACATCGCGCAGGTCTTCGACCTCGACGAGGACGAGGAGGGCCTCTACCTGGCGATGGAGTTCATCTCCGGCCAGAACCTCAACCAGGTCGCCAGCGCCTGCAACCGGAGCAAGCGCACCATCCCGCTCGGCTTCTCGGTGACGGTTGCGCGCGACGTGCTCAACGCGCTCCACTACGCGCACACGTTCACGGATCCCACCGGGCGCTCGTTGCCGGTCATCCACCGCGACGTGGCGCAGAAGAACATCATGGTGACGTACGAGGGCGTCACCAAGCTGCTGGACTTCGGCATCGCCAAGGCGCGCGGGCAGCTCGGGCGCACGCAGATGGGGATGGTGAAGGGGACCGCCGGGTACATGTCGCCGGAGCAGGTGCGCGGCGAGGAGCTCGACGGGCGCAGCGACGTCTTCAGCGTGGGCGTGGTGCTGCACGAGATGCTGAGCGGCCAGCGCCTCTTCGCCGCACACACCGAGCCGGAGGAGATGCGGCTCATCCTCGAAGGGCCCATCCCGAAGCTGC
>CAZCWA010000655.1:0-2327 GCA_964502265.1 uncultured Myxococcaceae bacterium
CCAGCGTGGCCCCGGTGGCGGTGCGCATCACCCGCTCGACGACCGCCTTGCCCACCCCGTGCGCGTAGACCTTGAACGCCGCGTTCGGGTCCCGCGCGAGGGCCGTCCGGGCAGGCGGGGCCATCGCCATCGGCGACACCAACGGCAGGGAGACCTCGGGCGCGGGCTTCACCTCCACCTCGCCGTCCGCCTTCCGCACCCGCTGCTCCCCTGCGAGGGCCTGTCCGGCCAGCAGCGCGTCCACCGCTCCTGCCGTGTCCCCGTGGACGACCACCTCGTCGCGGCGCACCATCTCCACCACCACGTCGAAGGTGGGCGGCGCCTTGCGCTCGCTGACGGTCTTCAGGGTCCGGCGACGGCGCGCCTCCTCGTCGCTCAGGGTCACGGTCTGCACGCCGCCCACGAGGTCCGACAGCGTGGGGTTCAGCACCAGGTTCTCGAGCGTGTTCCCGTGCGCGGTGGCCACGAGCTGCACGCCGCGCTCGGCGATGGTCCGCGCGGCCAGCGCCTCCTGTGCGGTGCCGATCTCGTCGACGATGATCACCTCCGGCATGTGGTTCTCCACCGCCTCGATCATCACCGCGTGCTGCAGCTCGGGCCTTCGCACCTGCATCCTGCGCGCGCCGCCGATCGCCGGATGCGGGATGTCCCCGTCGCCGCCGATCTCGTTCGAGGTGTCCACCACCATCACCCGCTTGTGCAGGTCGTCCGCGAGCACGCGCGCGATCTCGCGCAGGTGCGTGGTCTTCCCCACCCCCGGCCGCCCGAGCAGCAGCAGATTCTTGCCGCTCTCCACCAGGTCCCGCAGCGCGTCGATGGTCCCGAAGACCGCGCGGCCCACCCGCAGGGTCAGGCCCACCACCCGGCCCCGCCGGTTGCGGATGGCGGAGACGCGGTGGAGCGTCCGCTCGATGCCCGCCCGGTTGTCCTCCCCGAGCTCGCTCACCTTCGCGATCACGTCCTCCAACGCGTCCCCGGTCACCGGGTCATTGGCCAGGCGCGCGGTGCGCCCGTCGGCGAGCCGGGCCTCCGGCGCACGGCCGAGATCGAGCACCACCTCCAGCACGTCGGCAGCGGGCAGCGCGCGCACCGCGGCGCCCAGGGAAGCCGGGAGGACGTCCACCAGGGCCGCGAAATCATCGAGTGAGTCGTAGGAGACGGACACGCGCCTACCGTGCAAGCGGGGCCGGGCCGATGCAACGGGCGTCTGCGCCCTCGGCCGCAGGGCTTCCGGTCCGGGCTCAGGCTGCGCCAGCCGGATCCGGCCGGGTCCTGCGCCGCGCCCACAGCGCGTTCCCCACTTCGGCCACCAGCACCGCCAGCAGCAGCAGCGCCCCGCCGGAGAGCTCCTTCGC
The DNA here is from genome assembly GCA_964502265.1 of uncultured Myxococcaceae bacterium. Taxonomy (GTDB): domain Bacteria; phylum Myxococcota; class Myxococcia; order Myxococcales; family Myxococcaceae; genus JAFAFL01. The sequence goes on from CAZCWA010000655.1 coordinate 1,356, forward strand.
GCCCAGGGATTCGCGTCCCATCCCGAAGGAGAGCCCCGCGGCGAACACCGGCTCGAGCGCGAAGATGAGCGCCGCCCGCACCGCAGTGGTCCGGGCCTGCGCCCACGTCTGCAGGCCGATCGCCAACGCGCTGGCGAAGATGCCGGTGAAGGCGGCGGCGAAGAGCAGGTCTCCCGTCCAGGTGACCCGTGGCGGGACGAAGAGCAGGGCGCCTGCGGAGAGCAGACACACCGTCCAGAGCTGCACGGCCACCAGCGCCATGGCCGGGAGCTTCGGGGCGAAGCGTTCGGTGAGCGCGATGTGGGTGGCGAAGGTGAGCGCGCACCCGAGCGTCAGCAGATCGCCCAGCACCACCTCCGCGCGCGACGCTGCCCCGGCCGCGGCCCCGGAAGAGAGCCCGCCGGTGAGCACGTAGAGCCCGCCGAGCGCCAGCGCCACGCCCAGAAGCGACGGCGGCTTCGGCACCCTGCGCGAGATGAAGAAGGAGGCGAACGGGACCAGCACCACCGCAAGGCCGGTGATGAACGCGGAGCGCGACTCGGTGGTGAAGACCAGGCCCGCGGTCTGGAACGCGTAGCCGGCGAAGAGGAACGTGCCCAGCAAGAGCCCCGCGCGCAGGACGTCCGGCCGCCACAACGCCGGCCCCGCCACCACCGAGGCCACCGCCGCGCCCATCGCGAAGCGCACCGCGAGGAAGGTGAAGGGATCCGCGTCCCCCAGCGCGTCCTTCACCACCACGAAGGTCCCGCCCCAGATCGCGGTGATGAACAGCAGCACGCCGTCCGCGCGCAGCTTCTCGCCCACCCCTGTTGCCGCCGCGCCCGGTCCGGTCACCTGTCCTCCTCAGCGTTCCGGCGCGTCGGAGGGAAGGGATGGCTGGGGCGGGCAGTCGCAGACCCGCGCCTGCCCCTCGTCGATCGTGGCGCGTGTGCCCATCTCGCAGGTGCAGCCTTCGGGACAGCCGGCGCCTTG
>CAZCWA010000656.1:0-2321 GCA_964502265.1 uncultured Myxococcaceae bacterium
GCCTCGGTGAAGTTCTCGCTCGGGGAAGGAGACCTGCTCGTCACCGGCGGCAGGACCCAGCGGACGTGGGAGCACAGCGTGCCCAAGGTGGCGCGGGCCGAGCCCCGGATAAGCCTCGCCTTCCGCCACGGCATGAGCCCCGGCGCATACGGAGAGCGAATCGAGCCGGTCGAGCCCGGCCGCACCGGCTGACGGAGCGGCGACGTTCAGCGACGGGCGCGGTTGGACTTGGCCGAGCGGGGGCAAGTAGCGTCCGACGACGGATCAATGCCCGGGGGGGCAGATGAAGGGACCGCAGGGCCGCAGCGCCGCAGACGCCTCGAACGAGGTGTCCGTATGACGCCACACCTCCTCGTGGTGGATCCGGATCCGGAGGAGCGCGACGGGCTGACCACCTCGCTGAGCACGTTGAGCTACCGCGTGAGCGGGTGCGCGGACGCGGCGACGGCCCTGGCCCTCGTCCAGAGCGACGAGGTCTCCCTGGTCATCACCGAGCACCGCCTCGTCGGCACCGACGGCCAGACGCTGGCCCAGACCCTCTCGCGGCTGCCGCACCCGGTGGGCGTGGTGATGCTCACCCGCTACGGCGGCCCCGAGGTGGAGGAGCGCGCGCGAAGGGCAGGAATCCTCGCCTACCTCCAGAAGCCGGTGCCCCATCTGTCGGTGTGGCCGCTGCTGCTCGAGCTGGCCCTCGAGGCGCAGGCCAAGCGAGCCGGGACCGCCTGAACGCCCGGTTGGTCAGCGGCCCACCAGATCGGCGACACTGCCCGCTGATGGAGACCGAAGTCGGACTGTTCTCGGAGAACGCCGTGCGGCGGGCAGGTCTCACCGACGTGTTCATGCGCGCCGGTTTCCTCGTCCGGGCCTTCCATGTCCCGGTGCTCCTTCAGCACGAGCGGCTCGTGCGGCGCGCGGCGGCGATGATCGTGGACCTGCACATGGAGCGGCACGCGCCCGGAGAGGTCATCGCCACCATCCGCGAGGCCATGCCCGGGATGCCGCGCTTCGTGGTCGGCTCGCAGCTTCAGTTCTCGTCGCTCGAGCCGGGCGAGGCACGCCTTCTGGCGGAGGGGGACGAGCGCCCACACCGGCTGGCGGACTCCTTGCGCCGCGCGCTCGTCGAAGGCGACGCCGAGTGCCTGCGGACGAAGCCGAACGGTGACGGCTCGCCCTTCGAGCACCTCACCCCGAGGCAGCGGGACGTCCTGCGCTGGCTCGCGGTGGGCAGCGACAACCTGAAGATCGCCGCCGAGCTGGGCGTGGGCGAGCGCGCGGTGAAGCTCCACGTCACCTCGTTGCTCAAGCGGTTCGCGCTCGACAACCGGACCGAGCTCGCGCTGCTCGCCTGGCGCGCGGGCTTCCGTCCGCCGAACGATTGAGACACGCAGAGGTCGCCGCGGGCGCCCGGAAGGGCCATGCTCCGAAGGCGTGAAGGGGAACCAGGGAGGCACGGAGGAGGCCGGGGCGAGGGCGACGGTGGGCCGTGGACGGAAGGTCGCCGCGCTGTTCAACGGCAGGGCGAAGCGGGTGAGCCCGCATGTGGTGCGGATGTTCTCGCGCGCGCTGCCGGACGCCCAGGTGCTGGTCTCGGAGGACTTCGATCAGGCGGAGCGGCACGCAGCCCTGCTCGCGAAGGACCTTCCGGACGTCATCTTCTCCGGCGGTGGGGACGGCGCCGCGCAGCGCCTGCTCAACATGCTCTGCCGCCACCTCCCCGCAGACGCGCCGCTGCCGAAGATCGGCGTCTTGCGGCTGGGGACCGGGAACGCGTGGTCCCGCACCGTGGGCGCCCCGCGTTACCCGGAGATCATCGAGCACCTGCCGAAGCTGCCCTGGCCCATCCCCACCCGGCGCTTCGATCTGGTGGAGGTGGAGGGGACGCTCTGCCCGTTCGCCGGCGTGGGCTGGGACGCGCGGATCCTCAACGACTACCAGAAGAACCTCGACCGGCGGTCCGGCCAGCTCTTCGGCTCGAGGCTCTCCACGCGGCTGCACAAGGGGCTGGGCGGGTATCTCTACGCGCTGGCGCGGCACACCGTGCCCTCGCTGCTCACCGAGGCCGACGCGCCATGGGCCACCCTCCGCCGCAGCGGCGGGGACGAGGTCTTCACCGTGGATGAGGAGGGCAGAGTGGTGCCGTGGAAGGGCGGGGACACGCTCTACGACGGACCGGTGAGCGTGTGCGCCGCGGCGAGCATCCCTCAATGGGGCTTCGGCTTCCGCGCCTTCCCCTTCGCGGGGATGCGGGAGGGCTACCTCCACCTGCGCGTGTACGACCGCCCGGTGCTCGAGGCGATCCGCCGAGCCGGTGCGCTCTGGGC
>CAZCWA010000657.1:0-2315 GCA_964502265.1 uncultured Myxococcaceae bacterium
CGTCCTCTGGCAGAAGTCGGTCCATGAACGCTTTGCTGCCTGCTGCCCTGGCGCTCGTCCTGCTGGCCGCCCCCGCGGCGCACGCGAGCGGCTTCCTCTTCGGCGAGAACGGCACCCGCGCGCTGGCGCAAGGCGGGGCCTTCGTTGCGCAGGCGGACGATCTCTCGGCGGTCCAGCACAACCCGGCAGGGCTCTCCCGGCTGCGCGGCCTCCACCTGCTGGCGGACCTGCAGCTCCTCCGGCACGACGTGACCTTCCAGCGCCGCGCGCCGGATGGGAACACCCTCAACGCGGGCGAGGTGCGCAACGAACCGGACCTCTTCCCGCTGCCCATGCTCGGGGTGGGTTACGGCTTCCCCATCGCCGGGCGGGGCTTCCACCTCGCGCTCGGGGCGTACGGTCCGCCCACCGTGGGCCGCTACCGCTACCCCGAGCCCGACTACACGCGGCGCGATCCGGGCAACGAGAACTCGCCCTTCGCCAACGATCCCCGCCGCACCGCGCCGCAGCGCTACGGCCTGATCGAGAACGACATGCTCGTGGCCTACCCGGGGCTCTCCGCTGCGTACGCGGTGCACCGCACGCTCTCGCTCGGGGTGACGGTCCAGTACGTCTACGCGCGGGTGAACTTCCGGCAGGCGGTGACCTCCTCGCTGACGACCCCTTCCTCGATGACGCGCGAGAACCCGCGGGAGGACTCGCTGGTGAGCGTGGAGCAGACCGGGAAGCCCACCTTCACCGGCGTGCTCGGGGTGCAGTACCGGCCCACCGAGAGGCTGACCTTCGGCGCGTCGTGGCGGCCGAAGATCCGCGTGGAGGCCGAGGGCACGATGGACCTCGAGCTCGGCGAGTTCGCCCGCTCGGTGAACGCGGAGGTGTCCGGCAACGAGTCGACCTTCACCATCCACCTGCCGCACGAGGTGAAGCTGGGCGCGATGTACCGGCCCCTTCGCCCCCTGACGTTGAACGGCGAGGTCGTCTACCAGGGCTGGCAGGCGGTGCAGGCGTTCGTGCTCCAGCCGCAGTTCACGCTCACCGTGCTCGGCGAGGAGCAGGCGGTCCCGGAGGTCGTCATCCCCAAGAACTGGACGCACGCGTGGGGCGCGCGGCTCGGCGCCGCATGGGCGTTCGACTTCGGCCTCACCGCGCGGGCGGGCGTGCTGTGGGAGCAGTCCGGCATCCCGGACGCGTCCCTCAACCTCGACTTCACCCACTTCGACCGCGTCTTCGTCACCGGAGGGCTCGAGTACGCGCTCGGGCCGGTGAGCCTTCTGGTCACCGGGGCCTTCACCCCGACGCAGGAGAAGACCGTCACCACCAGCGAGGTGCGCCAGTCGACGACGGACCCCGGGGTGCCCGGGGCGATCATCGGGAACGGGACGTATCGCTCGGGTGGGTGGATTGTCGGGTTCGGGGTGAGGACTAGCTTCGGCGCGGGCGCGCGCGCAGAGGCCGGCGGCGCTGCCCCCATCGAGGGAGACGCCACTCCATGAACAGACACCTCCTCTTCGCCTTCACCGGGACGCTGGCGCTGCTCGCCGCGGCGGTGGGCGCGGGCTGCTCGGGCAACGAGAACGGGCCCACGGACGCAGGACAGACCGACGCCGACATCGACCCCTTCGTGCCGCCGGTCGTCCGCGTCACCGGCACCGCCGAGGTGCACCCTGCCGCGCGCGCCTGGCTCGAGTCACAGTCGCAGGAAGTGCCTTCGCTCGAGGGCCTCACCCTGCGCGTGCAGGAGCCGGTGCGCGCCGCGCTCAACGATGCTGCGGGCGTGTTCGGCGAGGTGACGCTGGGCGAGGACGGCGCCTTCTCGGTGGACGGCGTGGACACCGCGCGGGTGAACACCCACGTGGCTGCGGCGGTGCTCGACGGGCGGATGACGCCGGCGCTCGCGGTGGTCCCCACCTCCACCTCGCTGTGGGACGTGCAGGCGGAGCAGGGCAAGCCGGAGCTGGACCTGGACGGCGTCCGGGCCTGGGCGCTGCCCACCGCGTTCCACGAGCAGCTCACGGTCTCCATCGGCGCGGCGGCGATCGAAGCGGCGACCGGCGATGCCACCCTGATCACCCTCATCGATGCCGGCTTCCTCCTCGGCCGCATCGTGGATGCGGAGGGCAACCCGGTGGCGGGCGCGGTCATCGCCTCGGACGCCGAGGTCGAGGATCGCCTCTGGTATCCGAACGAGACCTTCACCGGCGCCGGCAAGGGCGTGGGCACCTCGGCGCATGGGCTCTTCGTGTACGTGCACCCGGGGACCCCCGAGCCGTCGCGCTTCACCTTCACCGTGAAGGATCGCCCCGAGTACCTCCCGC
>CAZCWA010000658.1:0-2310 GCA_964502265.1 uncultured Myxococcaceae bacterium
GGGTGATCGCCGCGGTGACGATCCGGCTCTGCACGAAGGACATGATCTGCTCCATCACCAGCTCGCGAAGATTGGTGATGCCCTCCTGGAGCTGCTGCCACGCCGCGCCCGGGCCCTGGGTGACCAGCGTGTTCACCCATTCGAAGCCGCGCTCCATCGCTGCCACCGCAGGCTCGCCCACCACGCGCACCAACCGCTGGCGGATGTTCTGCCAGGTGACCCCGAGCACGCTGACCACGAACTTCACGATCTCCTGCAGGCCCAGCCCCTGCGGGATGTAGACGCCGGTCCCGCCCATCGCGCCGGTCAGCCAGCCGATGAGCGACGCGCGCAGGTGGACGAGGAAGCGGCTCGCGAACAGGCGGAATCCTGTCGCGCCCGCCCGCACGAGGTTGCGGATGAACGTCACCGGGTCGCGGAGGATGGTCCGGAACGCGGCTCCAGCGCGACGCAGGTAGCCCATCAGCCTCGGGGCGACGACGGATACGACGATCTCCAGCAGGCTCCACATCGACCGCCCAGCCCAGGACACGAAGCTGCGCAGGAAGCCGGTGAAGACGCTGCCGACCCGCGCGAACGCACCTCCAAGGTCGAGCAGGTCCGAGAGCTCCAACGACCGCAGCGCCTGCATGAACCGCTGGGGGAACTGCCGCACCAGCCCGAGCAGCTCGCCCAGCGCGCCCTGGAAAAACGCCCACGCGCGCGCCACCGCGTTGCCGCGTTTGATGTTCTCCCAGACCTCCTCCTGGCCGATCATCTTCATGAAGCCGCCGATCACCGTCTCCGGCGTCCGCGGGACGGCGTCTCCGGTGATGGGGTTGTGGCCGAGCACCGCGCACAGCAACTCCCAGCCCGGCGTCCGCGAGGCGAGGTTCGCCAGTGGCCGCAGGACCGCGTCCTTGATGAAGCCGACCACCGCGCCGTACAGGCCACGCACGAAGCTGCGGATGCGATCGATGGGCTCGGTGAAGATGCGTTTGGCGCGCTCCCACACGCTGCCCAGCCGGAAGATGTCCCGCCAGCGCAGCGAGTCGAGGAAGCGGTCAATCGCCTCCCGGATGGTGCGGCCCGAGAGCCCGAGGCTTGCGAGCTGCGCCTCGACGAAGCTGCTCACACGCTCGAAGACGCCGTACCGGTCGAGCACGCGGGTGATGAGATTGCCGCCGGGGAGGAACTCGACGACCGCGCGCAGGAGGTTCGCGGCGCTGCGCTCCACCCGGCTCATGTTGATCGGGTTCACCCCGAGCAGCAGGGTGAACATCCGGTAGCCGGGAAGGGCGTTGGCCGCGTCCGCGAAGTAGTCCAGCGCATCGCTCACCCCCAGCCGCTGCACCTGGGGCTCGGAGCGCTCGGAGACGGTGGTGTCCTCGCGGCGCTGAAGGGCCTGCTCGACCGCGCCCTGCTGGATGGTGTGGGTGAGCTCGTGGGCGATGAGCGCGCGGCCTTCTTCCGTCTCGGGCCGGTACTCGCCGCGCGCGAAGAAGATGTTCGACCCGACGGTGAAGGCGCGCGCCGAAACCTGCCGGGACAGCCTCGCTGCCTGCTCTCCCGTGTGGACGCGCACCCGGCTGAAGTCGGCGCCGAAACGCGGCTCCATGAACGCCCGCACGCTCGGCGGAAGCGGCGAGCCGCCGGTCCGGCTCTGGGCGATCTCCGCGGCGGTCTGCGCACTCACCGCCGTCAGGGCACTCTCGCGACGCTCCCTGCCGGCCTCGCGCATGAGCGAGATGGCGGTTGCGAAGCGCGCGGTGGAGGGAGAGGTCCGGCCGTCCAGCACGAAGGCGCCCGGACGGGCCGGCATCCGCATCACCCTTCCGGCGATGGACTCCGCTTCCCGCTCGGCAGGCTCCTGTGGCGAAGAGACGCGCAGCGCACTCTGTCGCTGCACCGTTGGCGCCGCCGCCGAACGGACCGCCACGGCTGCGGCCGCGGGCACGTGCGTCGCCGTCCGTGCCACAGGCTTGTGCGCGGCTGCTTCCAGAATCCCCCTCCTCACGGGATCCGTAGCACAACCTGGCTGCACTCCCGGTAGACGCGCCGCGTCACCCCTTAAGGGGCTGTTTCACGGCGCGGGCTGGGCTATAGGGCCCCCCGTGTCACGCCCACGACTGGTCAACCGGAACGACGAGAAGTCCGCCACGCCCGATACGCCCGAGCGCGGCCGGCTTCCCAATGAGCTGCTCATCCGCATGCACGACCTCATGGTCCAGGCGCGCGTGCTCGAGGAGCGCCTGATCGCGATGTACAAGCAGGGCCACGGCTACTTCTGGATCGGAGGTCCCGGAGAGGAGGCGTTCAACGTCCCGCTCG
>CAZCWA010000659.1:0-2308 GCA_964502265.1 uncultured Myxococcaceae bacterium
AGCCTCTCGCGCTGCTGGTGCCGGCCGCGCTCGCCGCCACCTGCGCGTTCATGCTCCCGGTGGCCACCCCGCCCAACGCCATCGTCTTCGGCTCGGGCTACGTGACCATCCGGCAGATGGCGCGCACGGGCCTCGTCCTCAACGTCATCTCCATCGTGCTGATCAGCGCCTTCGCCTTCACCACGCTCCACTGGCTGCGCTGAACCGGCGCGAGCCTCAGTTCTGTTCGCGCTCGCGCAGGGGCCTGTCGCCGGCGTTCAGATCACTCCCCCGCCTGCGCTTCCCCCACCGCGTCGGGACGCCCAGGTAGAAGCCGAAGACAAGCGCGAGGATCAGCAGCACTCCGATGATGCCCGTCCACCCCATGTCGGAACCCTCCCGCGTGGAAGTTGGGGGCGCCGTGTCCCCGCCGCAGCAATCCCGACGTGCTCGGGCCGGGGGCGGCCGGGCGGACGGGCGTTCATGGGTGGTGGTGGTGATGGGCGTGGTCGTGCGCGTGGGCCTCGTCGTCGGTCCGCGCGATGAGCCGGGCTGCGTCCTCGCCGGTGTGCACGCGGGTGACCAGCCTGGGCGGGTGCTCGAGCGTCTTGTGCAGCGGGCAGTGCGCCGCCGCCCGCTCGGCCGCGCGGCGGCGCGACGCGGGGAGCTCCGGCCAGGCGAAGTCGAGCACCAGCTCGCCGATGCGCCGGGGCCGATCCGCCACCGACCACTGCACCCTCACCGCCAGCCCGCGGGTGTCCACGTCGAGCTGCTCGCCGTAGCCCGCCAGCACCGACGCCGTGCACAGGGCCACCGAGGTGGTGAACATCTCGAACGAGCTGAAGTGGGCGTGCACGTGCGGCGCCGTCTCCAGCTCCATCCCCGGCAGGTCGATCTCACTCACCGTCAGGACGTGCTCCCCCTCGAGGCGGATCTTCATGCCTCACGGGTGGCCACGGCCTGCCGCGCGCGCCGCGGGGCCCGGCCGCCCGTCCGTCCAACGCGCGGGCTTCCGGCCGGGTACGTCTCCTTCAGGATTCCGGCGATGGCCTCCAGCGCCGGCGCGCGCGCTGCCCTGGGGCGGAAGACCATCGTCACCGTGCGGCGGGGCGCCGGATCTGCGAGCGGCCGCACCCGGAGATTCGCGCGGGCCGTCTCCGTCTTCACCGCCAGCGAAGGCAGCAGCGTCACCCCCGCGCCGCCCGCCACCATCTGCGCGAGCGTGTTGAGGCTGGTGGCGCGGAACTCGAGCTCGCGGGCGCGCGCACGGCCGCAGAACGCCAGCGCTTGATCGCGGAAGCAGTGGCCCTCCTCCAGCAGCAGCACGTCCTCCTCGCGCAGCTCCGCCATCGAGGCGCTGCCCTCCCCCTTCGCCAGAGGGTGGTCCTTCGGTGCCGCGAGCACGAAGGGGTCGTCGGCGATGGGCCGCACCTCGAGGTCGCCTGCGCCCGTGCGCTGCCCGATCACCGCGCCGTCCAGCGCGCCCGCCTCGAGCTCCCGCAGCAGCTCGTCGGTCCGCCGCTCCGTCCAGAAGATCCGCAGCCGGGGGAAGCGCCGGCGCAGCGCAGGCACCACGTGGGGGAGCAGGTACGGACCCACGGTGGGGATGATGCCGATGCGCACCTCGCCGGAGAACGGATCGCTGGCGCGGCGGGCGGTCTCGACCAGCGCGTCCGCCTCCACCAGCAGCGCCCTCGCCCGAACCACGAAGGAACGCCCGGCCGCGGTGGGGATCACCCGGCGGCGATCCCGCTCGAAGAGGCGCAGGCCCAACACCTCCTCGAGCTGCGCGAGCTGCGAGGAGAGCGCCGGCTGCGACACCGCGCACTGCGCCGCGGCCCGGCTGAACGAGAGGTTGTCCGCCACCGCCACCACGTACTGGAGCTGGCGGAGCGTGAACGGATGCGGCCCGAGCGTCATAACCACAGGCTATCAACGGCATCCATTCAGTGTCTTGGAGTTATGACGCCGGAGCGCCTACCTTCATCGGCGAAGGAGGACATCCATGACCGTCGCAACCCGCGTCCGCTACACCACCGGCAGCGTGATCATGCTGCTCGCCGCCCTCGGCGCCGCCTCGCTCGTCGCCGGATGACGGCCTGCCCACCGCGCCGCAGGAAGTCTCAGAGGTTCTGCACGATCGCGCGGGCCATCTCGGGGAGCTTCACCTCCTCGGAGGCGAGGCCCGCCTCGCGGACCACGCGCGGCATCCCGTGGACGACGCAGGTCTCCCAGGACTCCACCAGCATCCGCCCGCCCGAGGCGTGGATTTGGCGCGCGCCCTTCAAGCCGTCGTCGCCCATCCCGGTGAGCACCACCCCGAGCACCG
>CAZCWA010000660.1:0-2306 GCA_964502265.1 uncultured Myxococcaceae bacterium
ATCGGAAGACCGGGGCGCCTCCTGGTCCTGGCTCACGTCGGCGCCGTTCTCGCCCGGGGCTGCCTCCGCGCCGGCCTCGGCCGGACGGTTGCCACGCCCGCGGCGTCCCCGGCGGCGGCGGCGGCGGCGCTTGCGATCGCCGTTCTGACCCGCGGCGCCCGCCTCGCCCTCTCCCTCGCCGTCATCCCCCTCGTCGTCGTCGTCGCCCTCGTCGTCGTCGCCTTCGGCCGAAGGGGCGGCCACCGCGCGCTCGAGGCCCGGCTCCGGCGAGCCCTCCACGATCATCGCGCCCGCGGTCTCCTCACGCGCCTCGCCCTCGGCGGCCTCCTCCGACTCGGCCTCCTTCGACTCCTTCGCCGCCTTCCCCTCCTTCGCTTCCTTGCGCGGAGGGCGGTCGCGGCGGTCGTCCCGCTTCTTGTCCTTCTGGCGCTCCTCGCGGCGGCGGGCGGACTCCTCCGCGTCCACCCGCGCGGCCTCGAAGAAGGTGTCGTCCGGCTCGTAGACGGGCAGGTGCGTCACCTTCACGCCCAGCCCGGCGTCGACGAAGCGGTCCGAGAGCGCTTCCCCGGCCCACACGAACACCAGCGATCCGCCGGTCACCGCCTCGCCCCGCGCATCGCCGCGCAGCTCACCGGAGGTCACCAGCAAGGAGACGTTCGCCGACTGGTGCGATGCGTCCCGCCGCGCCTCCTGGATCATCTTGCGGTCGATCTGCGCGCCAGCGTGCAGCACGCGCACCGCGAAGCGCAGCTCGAGGCTGCCCTCCTTCTTCCGCGCGGTGAGCACCTGCGCCTCGCGCGCGCGCTTGGCGACCTTCAGCTCCCGGAAGCCCTCGGCGTGCAGCAGCTTGACCACCGCCTTCTCGAAGGTGCCGCCCTCGAGCTCCGAGAGCCGCTTGCGCAGCGCCCTGGAGACGGCCCGCCGTGCGTCGCGGGCGGCGGTCTTGAGCGCGGCCTGCGCGTCGGAGACCTCCTTGATGGCCTCCGGCGCCAGGGCGCCCTTCTGCGGAAGCACCGGACGTCCGCCCTCGAGCGGGATGCCGATCGCCGAGGCGAGGGCGGCCTGCAGCTCCTGGGGGGACAGCTCGGACGGGGCGCCGCCGCGGTCGAGCACGATGAGCCCGCCGTCCTTCTCGTAGAGGAACTGCGGCCTGCGCCCGCCGTCGATGCGGCGCTGGTTGTCCTCCAGCAGCGCGGTGAGCACCTGCTCCTCGCGCAGCTCGTCCGAGGCCAGCCCGCGCTCCCGGGCCCGCTCCAGCAGGGCGGCGGTGGCCAGGCCCGTTCCCTCGTCGCTGAGGATCTCGAAGACCACCTCCGGCACCGGCGGGAACTTCTTCTTGCGCCGCTTGCCGTCCTCGTCCTCGTCCCGGCGGCGCTTGCGCTCCACGCCCCGCCCGGCCACCCGCACGTTCTCCGCGCGCGGCTCGGGGTGGCGCTCGGCGGGACGCAGCGGCGGCAGGTTGTCCTCTTCGCGGTTCTCGCTCAGCGCCGTCTGGGCGAGCGCGTCCGGCTCCTCCGGCAGCGCCCAGTCCGCGAGGGCGAACGTATCCTTCGAGGTGACGACGACCTTCCGGTCCGTCTTCCGGCGCGCCATGGCGAGCAGCCGGGAGAGCATGGTCAACTCGGGCGTCTTGCCCACGTGCGAGAGGAGGCTCTGCTGGATGGACCGTTCCGTGATTTCGTGGAAATGGAGCGGATGCCCCGCCGCCTCCAGCACCCGGAGCGCGGCCTCGTAGAAGGTCATTCTGTTTTTCTCAGTGAATTCAACGGGTTGTGAATTTCGATCGGCCGGATGCTAGGCATGCCGGAGTGACCTGTCAATAAAGGTAGGATGATCCGCTTTCGATACGGACAGGCCTGGAAACGCGAAGGGCACGGTCGCCCGCATGACGCGTTCGGCCTCGAGCTGGACGGCGTGGATCTGCTGGCGGGGGCGAGCGAAGAGCCGCTGGAGCGGATCGTCCCCGAGCTCGTCGACGGTCTTCTGGCGCTCGCCTCAGGCGAGGTGGCGCTGACCGGCGTCCCCCTTCCCCACGCGCACCTCGAGCTGCTCATCCGGCGCGACGGCGGACAGGCGAAGCTGGAGGTGGTGTCCCTGGCCCGGCCCGCGCGCAGGCTCTACGGCCCGTTGACGGTGGAGCTCGAGGATCTGGTGGAGGCGGCGGTGGGGTGCGGCCGCGCGCTGGCCAAAGACCTCGCCGAGTCCCGGGCGAAGATCCCCGCGGAGGTGCGCCGGTCGTTCTCGGCCCGCGTCGAGAAGCTCGCCCGCGCCCGCGTCCCCCACGGTGGCGCCACGCCCCCCGGGCC
>CAZCWA010000661.1:0-2300 GCA_964502265.1 uncultured Myxococcaceae bacterium
CCACCTGCGCGCCCGACACCTCGCCGCCGACGTTGATCACCCCGAGCTGCAGCCCGCGCATCCCACCCGCGCGGTTGAGCAGGCCGGAGAGCTGCAGGCCGTCCATGCGCGAGGCGAGGTTCACCGCGCCCGCGAGCTGCACGCCCGACATCGGCCCCGCGTGGTTGAAGCCGCCGGCGAGCTGTCCGCCGCGCACATGGCCGCTCGAGAAGTTCACCGCGCCCGCAACCTGCGCGCCCGCGAAGTCGCCACGCTGCAGGTTCATCGCCCCCGCGAGCTGTCCGCCGCTCGCCCTCCCCATCACCGCGTTGAAGGCGCCCGCAACCTGCGCACCGTGGGCCTCGCCGTCCACCCAGTGCATCGCCAGCCCGAGCGCCACGCCGTCCACCCGCGCCGACCGCGTCCCCACCAGCCCGAACGAGAAGTGGTTCTCCACCGGCACGCCCGCCAGGTCGTTGGTGGACGCGAAGGGCACGAGCCCCAGGTTGAGGAACCACTTCTGGCGAAGCAGCGGCCCGCCGCGCCGCACCGTGGCCTCCACCGGCACCGCCCGGAAATCCGCCTCGCCCACCGTGCGGCGCGCGCCCTTCGCCACCTGCACCTGGGCCCTCGCGAAGCCGCGCGCGTCCTGACGGAAGACCGCGTAGGTCCCCTCGGCGAGCCCCACCTCGACCGACTCGCCCTCCGCCTTGCGCAGCTCCACCACCAGGCGGTCCTTCGCGTCGCGCACGAAGAGCCGGCCCGACACGTCGACGCCGAACGCGAGCCCCGCGCGCTGGATTCGCAGGTCGGTGAGCACGAGATCGCCCGAGCCCACCAGGTCGATGTCGTAGACCGGGTGCTGCGGCCCCGCCTGGGTGCCCTCGGTGCGCGCGAGCGTCTCGCGGAAGGCGAACTGGTACGCCTCGCTGAGCGTGACCTTGCCGTCGCCGGAGGCGTCCGCCGCGCCGCGCAGGCCGGAGACGAGGTGGTGGGTGAAGTAGCTCGCGCCGATCCGGTCGGACTCCTGCGAGGCCTCGTCCGCCGACGACGAGGTGAGGATCGCCTGCCCGCGCAGATCGCTCGACGCATCGAGCAGGAACGCCGGCCGCCGCTCGCCGCCCTTGCGCCGCGCCAGCGCACCGGACGCACAGGAGTCGATCACCGCCACCCGCACATCCGCCGGCACCCCCTCCAGCGCGCGACGGAACTCGGTGAACGCGAGGTGCTCGCCGCGCAGGAGCAGGCCCACCTCGTCCGAGTGGCCGGAGTAGTAGAGGATCGCCTCGGTGCGCTGCCCCGCCGCGCGCGCCCTCGCCACCCGCGCCCGCAGCGCCTCGAGTCCGCGCAGCACCGCGCCCCGGTCCGCCTCCTCCAGCAGCACCACGTCCCCCGGCGCCACCCCGCCCAACTCGGTGAGCACGTGCGAGACGTTCTTCGCGTCCGACACCGCGTACTGCAGCCGCACCCGCTCGTGGCCGCCGTCGTTCACGCCCACCAGCAGCGCGAAGCGGCGCACGGGTGAAGGGGAGGGCGCCGCCTGCGCCGGCTGCGAGGTGAGCGCGGTGAACGCGAGCGCGCAGAGGAGGAGGGAGAGGGCCTTGAGCTCGGTGCGCTTCACGGGAGGGCCTCCTTGAGGAGGAGGAAGGAGGACTGCTCGAAGGGGAGGGGAAGGGGCGCGCGCTGGGCCTGCGAGGGCGTGGCGGCGAGGCGCTCGGCGGCGTCGAGCACGTCCTCTACCGGGAAGGGTTCGTCCGAGGTGACGAAGAAGAAGCGCTCGAAGTCGGGCGCATCGTCGAGCGCGTAGGCGTGCGGCAGCGGCACCGCGCCCGAGCCCTCCAGCGGCGCGCTCATCGTCGCATCACCATGGTCCGGGTCCTCGTCCGGCAGGTGCAGCGTCACCGCGCCGCGCCCGTCGATGGAGACGATGACCCCGTGCGTCTTCCCGGCGCGCACGTAGCCCACCTGCAGCACGTCCCCTGCGGACACGGTGGCCCCGGACTCGAGCGCCCGGCTGCGTCCGCCCTCGCGCCGGCTCAGCACCAGGGAGGGCGACTGCCCCTTGAGCCGCGTGGACTCCAGCAGTCCCGGCTCCCCGGCGCCCGCCACGTCCTGCGATGGCTGAGAGGAAGAGGTCACCACCAGCAGGGCCAGCGCCGCCACCAGGGGCGCGCCGAGCGCCATCATCCACCCCTTGTGGGACCTGGGCGCTTGCCGCTGCACGCGCTGCAGGTGGGCGCGCCGTTCGATCTCGGCGACCACGCGCTCCGGCGGCAATGCCTCTTGCATCGCCTCGTTCTCCCGCTGCAGCGCCGCGAGCC
>CAZCWA010000662.1:0-2289 GCA_964502265.1 uncultured Myxococcaceae bacterium
TCTCCCGCTCGCTGGTGAAGGGCGCCCTCACCCAGCGGGAGGCCGAGCTGTGGCTGGCGGCCTTCGCGCACCTGGGCCGGCGCTGCACCTGAGCCGCTCGACGGTCCCGCACATGCGAACGCCCGCCGTGCCTTCTCGTCCTGAAGGGGAACGAGCAGGCCCGCCGGGCGCCGGAAACGTCAGCCTGGTTGGCTGAAGAAGGAGGCTACGCTGCTTCCTTCTTGTAGGTGTCGTTGAAGTGCTGCTCGCAGAGGCCCTTGCGCATGGCGGGCTTCCGGCACTGCTCCTTCGAGCACACCGTGTAGCGCGAGTGCGGCAGCTCGCCGTGGCGCCACTTCTTGAAGTGGAAGAAGCAGTAGCCCTTCGCACGATACGGACGCTTGCAGCCGTCCACGCTGCACGCCTTGCCCTCGCCGCCGCGGGGCGAGCGGTAGGTCTTCTTCTGGGTCTGGGTCTCAGCCATGCCGCGCCTCATAGCCGCGCGCCGCGCCGCCTGCAAGATGGCAGGCCCGATCGGCTGCACGGTCCGGGCTTCTAGGGCCCGTAGACGCCCGGGTCGGGCAGGCGGTCCGCCAGGGAGGAGAGCAGGGGGCCGCAGGGCCTCGTCTCCTCGCCCACGAAGAGGCAGAGCAGCGCGCGCGGGCGGCTGCCTTCTTCGGCCGGCTCCAGGGAGACCACCGTCCCGTTCACCTGCTGGCCGTCCGGGAGCTGTCCGGTGAACCTCACCGCCCGGCGCTGGGCCGCGGCGACCTCGAGCTGCAGCTCCTCGCGCTCGACCACGCTGTCGAAGCTCTCGCGGAAGTCGGTGGTGAACTCCTCCACCATCTGGTCCGCCAGCGCCACCGCGGTCTGCCCCTCCTCGCCGTGGGCAACCACCGCCATCAGCTCGGGGCACTCGACGGACACGCCGGTGGGGGTCGGCTCCACCTGGCAGCCGGTGAGCACGCCGGTGGGGTCCTGGCGGAGCGGTTCGGGGCCCTGCTCCATCTGCTCGGAGAGGTCTGTCGCTTCGGCTTCCTGCACCGCCGCCTGGCCGATGGGGCGCACGTCGTAGGCGCGGACACCGCGGGGCAGGCTCACCTCCAGCACCGGGTTGGTGGACCGCATCGTGCCCGCCACCGGGAGGACGAACACGCCCTGCGAATCGGTCTGCGTGCGCACGCGGGTGCGGCCCTCGCCGATCACGATCGGGACGTTGGGCAGCGGCTTGTCGGAACGCCTGTCCACCAGCGCGAACGCCAGCGCCTGGCCCTCCTGTGCGTCGCGGGGGACGAGCTCGGTGTAGCGGGGACGAAGCGCGCAGCCGGAGGCGAGGACGACGAGCAGCGCGGCGCCGAGCGCCAGCGCCGGAAGGGGCTTTGACATGCGCGCCCTTTACTACGGTTTGCGCAGGGTGAGCGCGTGCGTCTCCGACGAGCGGCGCACGAAGAGCCGCACCCAATCGCCCGAAGGGACCTCCTCCAACGCCGCGCGAAGCTCCGGCAGCGAGGAGATCTCCTGGCGGTTCACCTTCACCACCACGTCGCCCGCACGCAGGCCCGCGCTGTGGCCCACGCCGGAGGAATCGACCTCGGTGACCAGCGCGCCGAACGGGTGCGAGAGCCCCGCCACGTAGGCCTCGGCCTCGCCCACCTCGGCCACCCGCGCGCCGATGCCCACCTCCACGCCGCTGCTCTGCTCGAGGCCGGGCAACTCGGACGGAGAATGCCCGGGCTCCTGCGAGGACGCCTCCGGTCCGGGCGACGACATCGGCCCGCCCTCCTCGCCGCTTCCGCCGAGCGCGGGCGCAGAGATGGTGGCCAGCTCGGGCTGCTCGGTGAGGGTGAGGTCCACCTTCATCGGCTGGCCCTCGCGTTCGACCTCGAGGCGGACCTTGCCGCCCGCGCCCTTGTTCGACACGCGCCACCGCAGAGCCTGCGAGCGCAGCGTGGCCACCTCGTCCACGCCGATGATCACATCTCCCGGGCGCAGACCGGCCTTCGCCGCAGGGCCCTCTTCGTGGACCTCGTTCACCAGCACGCCGCGGCGGCGCGCAAGGCCGAGCTCACGGGCGGAGTCCGGGGTGAGGTCCTGGATGGAGATCCCCGCCCAGCCGCGGCGGACGCGGCCCTCCTTCATCAGGTGGGGGATGATCGTCTTGGCGACCTCGATGGGGATGGCGAAGGCGATGCCCTGGCCGGAGACGTTCACCGCGTTGGCGATGGCGATGACGTTTCCGTTCAGGTCCAGCACCGGCCCGCCCGAGTTGCCCGGGTTGATGGCCGCGTCGGTCTGGATGTAGTCGAAGTA
>CAZCWA010000663.1:0-2282 GCA_964502265.1 uncultured Myxococcaceae bacterium
GCGGTGTGGGGCAACGCCATCGCCACGAGGGCGACGAGCGCGAGGAGCTGTCGAGCGGTGCGCGCCGCCCTGCGAGGCCTGACCGGCATGGCCGGGCATCATCCTCCCCGAGAACGGCGCTGCCAACCGCGGCCCGCTTCTGTATGGTGCGCCGCCGCATGACCGCCAGCCTGCTTCCCTTCCTCATCGGGCTCGTCCAGGGCCTCCTTCACGGCGTGGGCCCGGACCACTGCGCCGCCGTGGCGACCCTCGGAACCCACTCCAACGGAGGCAGGCGCGGCGCGTTCGCCACCGCCCTGCGTTTCGCCATCGGCCACGCGGTCGTGCTCGGCGGCGTCGCCCTGTTCTGCCTGATGCTCGGCGTGGGCATCTCGGAGACCTTCGAGCGCTTCGCGGAGATCGCCGGCGGCACGGTGCTGGTGGCGCTCGCGCTCGCGGCGCTCTTCTTCCCCTCGGTGCTCAGCCACGGCCACCCGCACCTGCCCGGCCACGACAAGTCGCACTCGCACGCCCCCAGCGCCCGCGGGCTCTCCGTGTCCTCGGCGGCCGGCGCGCTGATGGCCGTCAGCGGCGTGCGCTCGCTCCTCATCGCGCTGCCCCCGCTGGTGGTGGGCGGGACCTTCAGCCTCTCCGCCTGGGCATACCTGCCCGGCTTCGCGCTCGGCATCCTGATCAGCATGGGCGTCGTCGGCGTGCTGGTGGCCGAGGGCATCCAGCGCACCAGCCAGCGCATCCGCCCGATCATCGAGCGGGGCGTGGCCGTCTTCTCGGCGCTCATCGGCCTGTGGTGGATCGCCGAGCGCCTCTGAGCCTTTCGAATCGAAGCACGCAGCCGCCGTACGCACGCCGTTCCAAACCTGGAGGAGTCCGATGTCGCGCCTTCCGCGTCCCGCCGTTGTCGCCGTCCTCGCCGCCGCCGCGCTGAGCACCACCGGTTGCAAGAAGGAGCAGTCCCCGCAGACAGAGGGTCAGGCTCCCCAGACCGAGACGCCCGCCGCCCAGGCGCCGTCCCAGGCCGCGCCGCCCGTCGAGCAGAGGCAGGAGCTCGTCATCAACGACGACGTCGTGGACCGCTACCTCGCGTACTGGGACAAGTACATGGAGCTGATGCGCCAGGTCTCGGCGGAGGTGGACACCACGCTGAAGGAGCTCCAGCAGAAGGGCGAGGTCACCGGCAGCATGCAGGCCCTCCACCGCGCACAGCAGATCGAGCGCAAGCTCACCGAGCAGTCCGCGAAGCTGCGCAGCGAGTACCGCTTCGAGGAGAACGAGGTGGACACCCTGCAGGACTTCTTCACCACCCTGGGCGTGAACCTGCAGCTCATGCGGGACATGCCGGTGGAGCAGATGCTCAACGGCCTGCGCGCCCAGCTCTCGCAGGTGCCGGCCGAGAATCGCGCGCAGGCGGAGCAGGAGATCGCCCAGCTCGAGGAGGACTTCAAGGCGCAGAGCGAGCTGCGGGACCTGCGCGAGCAGTACGGCGACGCGGCGGTGGACGCGGCGCTGAAGCACAAGGACCGGATCGCCGCCATGCAGGACAAGCAGATCCGCCTCTTCGGCGACGTGCACGGCGGCGCCCAGCAGCCGTAGCCCGAGGTTGGCTAGAGGCCCTCGAAGTCCGGGCCACGCGGCTCGAGGATCTGCAGCGCGTACATGGCGGCGATGAAGCCGTTGACCACGTGCTCCGGGCGGCCGGACAGCGCCTGGAGCTCGGAGACGGTGCGGGTGCCGTCGATGCGGGGGAAGAGCTGCACCTCCCAGCGCTCGAGCTCGACCTCGTGCAGCTCGTAGTCCGGCTTCGGTGAGGGGATGGGCCGCTGCTCCGGCCTCACCACGCGGCGCAGGCGGTCCGGCGTCCACAGCTTCTTCACCCCGCGGACGATGAGCTGCGCCGGGTGCGCGTCGAGCTTGATCGACTCCCCCACCGCGCGGTCCTTGAAGGAGAGGAACCAGTTCCCCTCCTCCCACGCGAAGAGCGAGTAGATGATGCTCTTCACCTGCTGGCCCACGTAGTAGAGCCGCTCCGGTTCCTGCAAGAGCCCGCGCTCGATGAGGACATCTCCGGTGCGGCGCCCGCTTTCATGGGCGACGGCGCTCGCATCCTGGAGCTGGTCCGGGCGGATCTTCCCCACCCTCACCAGGAACTGCCCGAAGCGGTCCTGCAGCAGGTTGGAGAGCGCGAAGACCGGCTGGCCGTGCTCGAAGTAGATGACCTTCTTCACCTTGCCCTTCTGCACGCCGAGCTCGCCGGTCTCCTTCGAGAGCCAGAAGGCGGTGAGCAG
>CAZCWA010000664.1:0-2272 GCA_964502265.1 uncultured Myxococcaceae bacterium
TCACCTGCTCGAGGTGATCCGCGCAGGACGCGCCCACCTCCGCCGCCAGCAGCGCCCCGCCGCCCGAGGTGAGCTGGTCTGCGTGCAGGCGGGGCACGAGCCCGAGCTTCGCCGCCGCCCCGAGCATCCGCCGCGTCTCCTCCACCGTGAACGCGCCCTCCTCGCAGAAGGCGTCACAGGCGAAGGCGAGGCCCTCTTCGGCGACCGCGGGGAGGATCTCGTTCACGCACAGGTCCACGTACTCGGTGCGCCGGTCGCGCAGCTCGGGCGGGAAGGCGTGCGCGCACAGGAGCGTGGGGACCAGGGACACCGGCTGCATCCCCGAGAGCGTCCGCACCGCGCGCAGCATCTTCAGCTCGTCCTGGAGGTTGAGCCCGTAGCCGCTCTTCACCTCGCAGGTGGTGATTCCCTGTTCGTGCAGCCGCTGAAGGCGGGGGAGGGCGAGCCGGACCAGCTCCTCCTCGCTCGCCGCCCGCGTGGCCCCGACCGTGTTGGCGATCCCGCCGCCCGCCTTGGCGATCTCCAGATAGGTCGCGCCCTGACAGCGCAGGTCGAACTCGTGCGCGCGCTCGCCCGCGAAGACGAGGTGGGTGTGCGGATCGACGAGGCCGGGGGTGACGATCCCGCCCTGCGCGTCGAGCACCTCGGTGTTTGCGCCCACCGCCTCGGGAGGGACCGCGTGGGAGGGACCGACCCAGGCGATCTGACCGCCGGCGATGCCCACCGCGCCGTTCGGGATCACCGCCAGCGCACGCTCGGCGTCCTCGGTGGGGGAGCCTGCGCAGGTGAGGACCTCGGCGGCGTTCCGGATGAGCAGATCGAACACGCGGTGGGTCCCCTCTCAGATGGTGATGCCCGGGATCTTCACCCCGCGCTCGTGGGCGACCGAGATCGCCTCCTCGTAGCCCGCGTCCGCGTGGCGCAGCACGCCCATGCCCGGATCGCTCTGGAGCACGCGCGAGATCCGGGCCGCCGCGTCGTCGGTCCCGTCGGCGACGATCACCTGGCCTGCGTGCAGCGAGTAGCCGATGCCCACGCCGCCGCCGTGGTGGAAGGACACCCACGAGGCGCCGTTCACCGCGTTCACCAGCGCATTGAGGATGGGCCAGTCCGCCACCGCGTCGGTGCCGTCCTTCATCGCCTCGGTCTCGCGGTTGGGCGACGCCACCGAGCCGCAGTCGAGGTGATCGCGGCCGATCACGATCGGCGCCTTCACCTCGCCCTTGCGCACCAGCTCGTTGAAGACGAGGCCCGCCTTCTCGCGCTCGCCGTACCCGAGCCAGCAGATGCGCGCCGGCAGCCCCTGGAAGGCGATCTTCTTGCCCGCCATCTCCAGCCAGCGGCGCAGCGAGGCCTTCTCGGGGAACAGCTCCATCACCGCGCGGTCGGTCCGCTCGATGTCCGCCGGATCGCCGCTGAGCGCCACCCAGCGGAAGGGGCCCTTGCCCTCGCAGAAGAGCGGGCGGATGTAGGCGGGGACGAAGCCGGGGAAGTCGAACGCGTTCTGCACGCCCGCCTTCTGCGCGCCCGCCCGGATGTTGTTCCCGTAGTCGAACACGTGGCAGCCCAGCTTCTGCAGGTCGAGCATGGCCTGCACCTGCATCGCCATCGACTGGTGGGCGCGGTCCACGTACCCGGCCGGGTCCTTCTCGCGCAGCGCCGCCGCCGCTTCGAGCGAGAGGCCCGCGGGGATGTAGCCGTGGAGCGGATCGTGCGCAGAGGTCTGGTCGGTCACCAGGTCCGGCTTCACGCCGCGGCGCACCAGCTCCGGGTAGATCTCCGCCGCGTTGCCGATCACGCCGACGGATAGCGCCTGCTTCTTCTCCAGCGCCTCGTTGCACAGCCGCAGCGCGTCATCGAGGTCCTTCGCGATCACGTCCAGGTAGCGGGTCTCCACGCGGCGGCGGGCGCGCGTCTCGTCCACCTCCACCCCGAGGAACACCGCGCCGTTCATCGTCGCCGCCAGGGGCTGCGCGCCGCCCATGCCGCCGAGGCCGCCGGAGAGCACGAGGCGCCCCGCCAGATCCGCGCTGCCGAAGTGGGTGCGGCCCGCCTGGGCGAAGGTCTCGTAGGTGCCCTGCAGGATCCCCTGCGTGCCGATGTAGATCCACGAGCCCGCGGTCATCTGGCCGTACATCATCAGGCCCTTCCGCTCGAGCTCGCGGAAGTGGTCCCAGTTGGCCCAGTGCCCCACCAGGTTCGAGTTGGCGATGAGCACCCGCGGCGCGTCCTTGTGCGTCCTCAACACGCCCACCGGCTTGCCGGACTGCAC
>CAZCWA010000665.1:0-2256 GCA_964502265.1 uncultured Myxococcaceae bacterium
GCGCAGAAGACCGAGCCCACCGAGTGGGAGCCGCCCATCCAGAAGGTGATCGCCTCGAAGGACACCGGCGTCACCGAATTGGCGGCCGCGATCGACGCGCACCACGCGTTCCTCGAGCGCACCGGTCAGCGGAAGGACAAGGAGCGGTCGCGGGCGCAGATGCAGTTCGTGGCGCTGCTGCGGGAGCGGCTGCTGCGCAATGCGCTCGCGCGGCTGGCGAAGGAGAAGGGGAGGCTGGAGGAGGTCTCGGCGCGCATCGCCGACCGGCAGGCGGATCCCTACGCGCTCGCGGCAGAGCTGGCGAGCCAGCTCGAGGCCTAGACGTGCCGGAGAAGCTGACGCCGGAAGAGCGTGTGCGCAGGCTCGAGGAGCGCCTGGGGCTCACCTTCCCCAACCCCGCGCTCGCGCTCACCGCGCTGACCCACAAGACGTGGGCGCACGAGAACCCGGGCACGCAGGACAACGAGCGGCTCGAGCTGCTCGGCGACGCTGTGGTGGATCTGGCCACCTGCCATCGGCTGATGGAGCGCTTCCCGCAGGCGCACGAGGGCGAGCTGACCAAGCTGCGCGCGCTGCTCGTCAACGAGGACGCGCTGGCGCGGGTGGCGCGGTTCCTCCGGCTCGGCGAATTGCTGATGCTCGGGCGCGGCGAGGAGCTGACCGGCGGGCGGGACAAGAGCTCGGTGCTGGCAGACGCGTTCGAGGCGCTGCTCGGCGTCATCTATCTGGGGCTGGGGATGGACCGCGTGCTCCAGGTGGTGGACGTGGTCTTCGACGATCTCTTCGCGGGCCTCGTCGACGGCCGCAGCGGACAGGACTGGAAGTCGCACCTGCAGGAGCGCTCGCAGGTGAAGCTGAAGCTGCCGCCGCGCTACCGCCTGGTGGGCGAGCGCGGGCCTGATCACGAGAAGGTTTTCGAGATCGAGGTCTCGCTGGGCGAGCACATCACCGCGCGCGCCACCGGCCGGAACAAGAAGGAGGCCGAGCAGGCGGCCGCGCGGCTCGCGGTCGAGATCCTGGAGCGATTCGAACCGTCGAAATCGCCGGATGAAGGTAAGGTCCCCGCCCCCGTCGAGCCCCCCCCGGAAGAGGAGAAGCCATGATCCGCACCGCGATCGTCCTGCTGTGCGCGCTGCCGCTGGTGGCGCTTGCCCAGAAGCCCGCCCCCCCGAAGGCCGCGCCCCAGAAGAAGGGCAGCGAATCCGCGAGCATGATGAAGCGCGCGCGCGACGGGCAGGACCTCTACGCGACGTTCAAGACGAACCAGGGCGACATCGTGGTCCGCCTCTTTGCGAAGGACGCGCCGAAGACGGTGGAGAACTTCGTGGGCCTGGCCACCGGTGAGAAGGCGTGGACGCACCCGGTGACGAAGGAGAAGCAGAAGAAGCCGCTGTACGACGGCGTGGTCTTCCACCGGGTGATCCCGAACTTCATGATCCAGGGCGGCGATCCGCTCGGCGAGGGCTTCGGCGGACCGGGCTACACCTTCGAGGACGAGTTCAAGAGCGGCCGCACCTTCGACAAGCCGGGCCTTCTGGCGATGGCGAACTCCGGGCCCAACAGCAACGGCTCGCAGTTCTTCATCACGGTGGCGGCCACCCCGCACCTCAACGACCGCCACACGATCTTCGGCGAGGTCGTCTCCGGCTACGAGGTGGTGAAGAAGATCAGCGAGGTGCCGACCTCGCAGCGCAGCAAGCCGGCCACGCCGGTGGTGATCGAGCGCATCCAGATCACGGAGAAGGCGCCGCAGGCCGCAGCGAAGAAGTAGTCACGCAGCAACCACGCATGGGCGCATGAGCGCGTCCGGGAGAGGGCAGAGATGGGAAAGATGATGGACGCGGCCCGCGCGGGCCAGGACCTGTACGCGACGTTCGACACCAGCCACGGCAAGATCGTGGTCAAGCTCTTCGCCGAGGACGCGCCGAAGACGGTGGAGAACTTCGTGGGCCTTGCCACCGGTGAGAAGGACTGGACGCACCCGGCCACCGGCGAGAAGCACTCCGGCAAGCCGCTCTACGACGGGACGATCTTCCACCGCTGCATCGGCAACTTCATGATCCAGGGCGGCGATCCGCTCGGGAAGGGCTTCGGCGGGCCGGGCTACAAGTTCGAGGACGAGTTCGGGAGCGGCCGCAAGTTCGACAAGAAGGGCATCCTCGCCATGGCGAACGCGGGGCCGAACAGCAACGGCTCGCAGTTCTTCATCACCGTCGTCCCCACCCCGCACCTCAACAACCGCCACACCATCTTCGG
>CAZCWA010000666.1:0-2253 GCA_964502265.1 uncultured Myxococcaceae bacterium
AGCTGTTCCCGCCCGTGGACCTCTACGCCACCCTGCTGCCGAAGAAGGCGCAGGACGTGCTGGGCGAGGTGGGCCAGGAGACCTCGGGCGTGCGCCGCATGCTCGAGCGCGTGGGCTTCCGCTACGTGGAGCGCATCGATCCGTTCGACGGCGGGCCCCACTTCGAGGCGAAGGTGGACGACATCTCGCTCATCCGCCGCTTCCGCACCGCGAAGCTGCACCCCGAGGACCTCGAGCTCGAGGCGGACGACATGCTGGTGGCGGTGGAGCGCTCCAGCGGCCGCAACCGCTTCCGCGCCGTGCGCTGCCCGGTGAGGCTCGACGACAAGAGCGCGATGATCCCCGCCCGCGCGAAGGAGCTGCTCCAGGTGGAGGCCGGGGCCCGCGTGGCCTGCATCCCCTTCGAGTAGCCCGCGCCCACGTCCAGGCCCACGCGCGGACGCAACGAAGCGGGAACGGCATGCACCGTTCCCGCCCGTTGGGACTCCGGGGCTCAGCGCGCCCGCACGGACGGATCGATGCTCACCTCATCCGCCGGCACGCTGGTGACCTCACCCGCCTCCATGTGCACGCGGTAGAGATCGCCCTCCTCGCGCAGCACCTCGAGGTACATCGACCGGTTGCCGCTCAGGTACGAGCCCTCCATCCGGCCGTCGGTGGTGCGCTGGTCGGTCACATTCCAGCCCTCGACCTGCAGCGAGTTGTCGAAGAACGCGAAGACCTGCTCGATCGAGTCGTCGCTGCGGAAGTACGTCTCCCGGAGCCCGTCGACCTCCGTCACCACCGAGTCCCGCGCGCCCGGATACGCCTCGCCCGCCGGCGGCAGGTTCTCGCCCCCCGTCGGCCTCCGGTCGTTGTTGTCCAGGTCCCCCGTGGACGCATCGCTGCACGCGAAGGAAAGCCCCACCACCGCCACCGCCACCACCGCACGAACCATTCGGCCCATTCGCCCCTCCTCGGTTGAAGGGCAAATTAGGTTGGCCGCGCGCCTGGGGAAGGGGCGGCGCCGGGGCCAGCCCGGAGACCTGCCCGGCGGCCTCGCAAGGATCCGAAGACGCGTTGCGGTGTCCGCTCCTCGGCGATCCTCAACGCTCGACGCGCAGTCGCCCGGAGAGCAGCGCGAGCCACGCCTCGCCCCATTCGATTCCGTGCGGCAACGCGAGGTGCGTGGCCGGCGTCACCTCCACCACCAGCGTCGGGTCCAGCTCCACCGTGCCCACGCGCACCCACGCATGCGGACGCGCGAGGTCCGTCCCCGGCTCCACGAACACGCCCTGCACCAGCTCCGCGGTCACCCCTTCCCGATGGGCCCAGGCGATGAACCGCCGCGCGTGTCCGAGACACGAGGCGCGGGTGGCCGCCTCGTCGTGCACGAAGTCCGCGGGCGAAGGGGACTTGTCCGGGAAAGACCCGTGGACCCTCCTCGCGAGCTCGATGAGCGATGTGCTCTTCGGGCTCCCTTGCGCCGCCGCTTGCCGAGACCCCTCTTCCGCTCCCGCCCAGCGGAGCGGCCCTTCGCGCTGCCCCCGGACGGGGAAGCCCTCCGAGAACACGTCCCGCTTCGCGGACAGGATCTTCTCGTGCGACTCCACCCGGCGCAGCACCGCACCGCGCGAGGAGAAGCGCGAGAGCCTGCCGTCCGGGCCCAGCGACGCGTGGAATCCATCGCCGTGAAGCGTGCCGTGGACCTCCCGGCCCTCACGACGACGCACGCACAGTTCGCCCTCCCGCCCCTCCAGCTCCGAGCGCACGCGGACGCAGCCTTCATCGCCGGAGAGCAGCGCGCGCCACAGCCGCAGCGACTCGTGCTGCAGGCCGCCCTGCTCGGCCGGCCGCAGCGGCAGCGTCACCTCGCGCACCCGCTCCGAGCGATCCCCTTCCCGCGCGAAGAGGTGGGTGGAGCGGTACCGGTAGCGGCCTCTCGCGTCATCCACCTCCAGCTCGACCACACCCACCGCCACCCCACCCAGCTCGAGCAGGAACCGCGCGCGTTCGGACTTCGCAGCGTGGGAGATCGTGCTCGTCGCCGTGGCCAGAAACACGAACGCCGTGGCGACCCGGCGGGCCACCACGGCGGAGGTGCGAAAGCGCGAGGACACCGCGCCCGAAGACCTACCGCTCGCCCGGAAAGATGGGCTGGTCGTTGAGGACGAGTTCGAACTTCGACCAGAACGTGCTGTTGGGGACACCCGCCTGCCAGTGCACGATCTTCATGTCCTTCGTGCGGATGATCACGTTGCCCGGGTACGCGTC
>CAZCWA010000667.1:0-2247 GCA_964502265.1 uncultured Myxococcaceae bacterium
TCGCGCCCACGCCGTCCTTGCCGCGGACCTCGTGGATGGCGTGGATCCGCCCCGTGTAGAAGAGGATGCGCTCAGACAGGGTGGTCTTGCCCGAGTCGATGTGGGCAGAGATGCCGATGTTACGGACCTTGTTGATGGGAATCTGGGATGCCATGAGTAATGAGCCTCGACTGGGTGTGTCTGGGCCTTTGCAACAGACCGGCCGCGGCGCTTACTTCCTGCGCCGGAAAAACGCCAGTAAAACAGTCCAGAGGCGCCCGGCTGCCGGGCGACCTGGGAGGAACGCGCATGGCACTCGGCAAGGACTCTGGCGGCTTCGAGCGGGACTTCGGCTACCTCCTCCCCTTCCTCGACCGGGTGGAGCAGGCGGGCACCCAGCTCACCGCCCCGGGCGCGCGGGAAGAGCTCGGACGACTGTTGAGTGGCGAACGGGCCCGTTGGGTGCGGATCCGCGAGCTGCTCGCGGGCGCGCCGGGTGGGAACGCGGCCGCGCCCGGCGAACTCGCGCCGGTGAGAAGTCAACAGCGGGCGGCGGTGCTCAACGACAGCGCCGGCCCCGGGCTCACCGTGGGGGCGCTCAAGAGCCGGTAGCCGGTCGTCAGCGGTACTTCGCCAGAGATTCCAGCGCCGCCCGCCACATCGCGGCCTCCCGCCGCAACAGCCGGCTCCGGCGCAGCGGGGCGGACAATTCCCTCAGCGCGCGCTCCGCGTCTGCCCGCAGAAAACCGCTCCCGGAGAGCGCCCGCCGCAGCGCGTCCTCCACCCCCTCCAGCTCCGCGTGGGTCGCCCCGGGCGGCACCGGCGCGGGCGGGGGAGGGCCGAGCGCCCTTCGGGCCTGGTGGACCTCATAGAGGTAGAGCAGGGCCGCCTGGGCGAGGTTCAACGAAGGCTGCGCCTCGTCCGCCGCCACCGAGGAGAGGTCATGGCAGAGGTCCACGTCCTCGTTGGAGAGCCCGCTGCGCTCGCCGCCGAAGACCAGCGCCACCTGCTCGCCCAGGACGTGTCCGCGGTGCGCCAGCTCCACCCCCGCCTCGCGCGGACCGAGCCTGCGCTTACCGCGCACGTGCCGGGACGAGGTCCCCACCGTCCACACGCAGTCGGCCACCGCCTCGCGCAGCGTGCCGCACAGGCGGACCCGATCCAGCAGCTCGCCGGCATGCACCGCGGTCCTGCGCGCGGGGCCCAGGTCCTCCACCTCCGGGGCCACCAGCACCCAGTCCTCGAGGCCGAAGTTGCGCATCGCCCGGGCGACCGCGCCCACGTTCTCGGCGTTCCCCGGACGCACCAGCACCACCCGCAGCGGCATGCGGCGCACCCTACGCAGACCGCGTCGATGGACAAGACAAACAGGTTCGGGCGGCAGGCGCGCCTGGAGTCCCCCAACCCCGGCACGGCCTGCACGCCCTCCCCCAGCACACCGTCGTCGAGACGCGGCGCCCTCCGCCGCCCCCATCCGCGAACCGGCCGACTCTGGACGGCGGGGCCACCTGCAACGCCCCTCTCCCCCCGACTGCCCCCACCGCCCGAGCCCGACCTGCTCCGCTTCGCCCCGCGCTGCTCACCGTTCCAGCCTGAGCAGCGCCGCGTCCCGACGGGGAGGAGCCATAGCAGGGGGCGTACCAACCCCACCCGCAGGCGTAAGCGGTTGAAATCACGGGCGTTGTGCGGAAGTGCGACGGAAAGGCATCCGACCGCGGGGCAGTAAAACCTCCACCGCGGATGTGCCTCGACGGGAAGGGAAGGGCACAAACTTACCGGCCGGGGGACATCGGCCGGCACTGGGGTGGAAGAGGGAGGCGACCGCGCCCGCTACGCGCCGAAGTAGACGCCGTTGTACAGGCGCATGAAGTCTTCGAGCTTCATCTGGAAGATGCCGTCGTCCTTGCCGTCGTTGCCGGGCTCGGTGCGGCCCCACGGGTTGCGGAGCTGGACGTAGCGCTCGCCGCCCTCTTCGGACACGCCGTGGATGGAGTAGACGTGCCACGCGTAGACGCCGGTGCCGCCGTAGTCCACCCCCGAGTCCTTGCCGTGGGTGCCCGCGGCCATCGGCGTCTTCTGGGCGATGCCCTGCTGGAGCTGGCGGAACACGGTGTCCGGGCTCGTGCTGCCGAGGTGGACCCACCGGTCGCGCTCGCCGGTCAGCGCGGACATGACCTCGCCTGCGCGCCCGCCGTTGCCGATGGCTTCGTAGCCGCCCTTCCACTCGGCGTAGGCCTTCTCGAGGATGCCCACCCACAGCTCGGAGCG
>CAZCWA010000668.1:0-2247 GCA_964502265.1 uncultured Myxococcaceae bacterium
CGGTCTCGAAGTCGAACGCGCACAGCCCCACCCGGCCGGGCACCTTCGCGCCCTTTGCCTTCCACTGCAGGCGCCCGGCGATCATCAGGTGCATCACCAGGAAGAGGTCTCCCTCCAGCGCGAACACGATGCGCTTGCCCATCCGCCGAAGCGCCTCGACGCGCTTGCCCTGCGCCTCGCGGATGGGCGGATCGAAGGTGCGGACGACGAAGGGGCTGGCGACACGGACCGCCTCGAGCACACGGCCCTGCACGCGCCGCTCGAGCGCCTCGATGTAGACGGTGATGTCCGGATACTCGGGCATGGTCGCCGCTTCATTTGTAGCATCGGACGCACGGCGCATCCGAAACGTCCTCGGCTTCTCAATGCGGACGGGCCGGCGGTTGCCCTCCCGTGTGGATCACCGCACCCATGTCGCCTACGTGCTGGAGGCGCCCAACGTGATGACACGCGACAGACTCGGGGTCTGCCAGTGGTTCCACTTCGAGGCCTACGAGGACGTGGAGCGCGCGGTCAGCGAGCTGCGGTCCCTGGGCGTGCGGCACCTGCGCACCGGCATCTCGTGGGCGGACTTCCACCGTCCCGGCGGGCGCGCGTTCTACGACTGGCAGATGCGCCAGCTCCAGGACTTCGAGGTGCTGCTCTCGGTCTGGCACACCCCGCCTTCGATCAGCGAGGACGGCACCTGCAACGCGCCGCCCAGGGTCCTGAAGGACTACGCCGACTTCATCTGGCTGGTGATCGACCGGTACGGGGCCCAGTTCGCGGACCTCGAGCTCTGGAACGAGCCGAACAACAACTACAAGTGGGCGTTCGTGAAGCGCGATCCGCAGTGGCGGAAGTTCGCCGAGATGATCGGCATGGCCGCCTACACCGCGCGCAGCATGGGCAAGCGGACCGTGCTCGGGGGGATGATCCCGGTCGATCACCACTGGCTGGGACTGATGAAGGGCTACGGGCTGCTGGAGGTGATCGACGTGGTGGCAATCCACGCGTTCCCCGGCATGTGGTGGTCGCAGGCGCCCAACTGGGACTGGGCGCGGGACTGGCAGGGGTGGCAGGCGAAGCTCGACTACATCTCGGGCCACGCCGAGGGCCGGCCGGTGTGGGTGACGGAGAGCGGCCTGGCCACCTGGGATCTGGAGGCGAACCGCACCGGGCTGCACGCGCAGCAGGTCGCGCGGCTGCACGACGCGGCGGCCTCGGGCGCCGAGCGGCTCTACTGGTACAACCTCATCGATCTCGATCCGCGCCGGGAGGCCATCGAGGGCTTCCACGTCGACGAGAACGAGTACCACCTGGGCCTCGTCGAGTACGGCGGGCGCCGCAAGCCGGCCTGGTACGCGATGCAGGCGCTGCTCGAGCAGGGCGCGGGCGTGGACGTGGCGACGCCGGCGGCGGTCTAACGCGTCACTCCTCCCATCTGGGGCCCCACTCGGGGTCCACGTAGCGCTTGCCGTTGGCGAGCGCGTGGATGCGCCGCATCTCGTCGTCCGAGAGCGAGAAGTCGAAGATCCCGAGGTTCTCCTCCAGCCGCTTCTCGTGCGCGGTCTTGGGGAGCACGCACACCTGCTCCTGCTGGATGAGCCACCGCAGCGCGACCTGCGATGCGGACTTGCCGTGCCGCGCGCCGATCTCCTGCAGCGCCGGCGGGTGCGCGACGTCGCCGCGCGCGAGCGGGCTGTAGGCGGCGAAGAGCAGGCCGCGCTCCCGGGCGAGCTGGAGGAGCCGGTGCTGCGGCAGGAACGGGTGGTACTCCACCTGGATGCAGAAGAGCTCCGGCACATGCTCCAGCGCGCGGGTGAGCATCCCGGCCGGGAAGTTGGAGACGCCGATGTGCCGCGCGAGGCCCCGGGCCTTCACGTCGCGGAGCGCGTCGAGCGTCTGCTCGAGCTTCATCGTGGGGCTGGGCCAGTGGAGGAGGAAGAGGTCCACCCTCTCCACGCCGAGGCGCTCGATGCTCCCGGCGGCGTTGTCCTTCACGTTCACCAGCTCGTCCGGCCAGGCCTTGGTGGTGAGGAAGAGGTCTTCGCGCGCGACGCCGCTCTGGGCGATCGCCTGGCCCACCTCGCTCTCGTTGCCGTAGCCCTGCGCGGTGTCCACGTGGCGGTAGCCCAGTTCCAGTGCGCGGGCGACGATGCGGCGGCAGGTGTCCCCCTCCAGCCTCCAGGTGCCGAGCCCGAGGGAGGGAACCTTCTCGCCCCCGACGCTGACGAAGCGCGTGTCGTTCATGCCCTCCGGGATCGC
>CAZCWA010000669.1:0-2245 GCA_964502265.1 uncultured Myxococcaceae bacterium
GTCTTGGCGGTGGCGCGCTTGAACGCATCGCGCCGCCTCTCCGCACGGACGTGCAGGAACGCGCGCTGGACCTCCTCGCGCCGCGCCCGCTCGAGCTCCGCCGAAAGCCGCTCCTTCGCCCGCGCCCGCAGCTCGTCGTCGGGAGGGATCTCGACCGTGCCGCCGGTGCGCGCCACGCCCAGCTCGCGCGCCTCCTTCTTGAGGTTGATGAAGAGTTCTTCGACCGCGGCGGAGGCCGGCTGACCGGTGGGTGGGACCCGCGCCTCGGCGGCCTTCCACATCGCGTCGCGCGCCTCGGCGTTGTCGAGCTCGCGCATCTCGGTGGTGACGAGGATCGCCTTCGCGGTCTGCTGCGTCAGCGTGGAGCCGCCCTGCACCGAGCCGCCCAGCCCGAGCTTCTTGCGCACCGTGTTGAACGCCGCGCGCGTGGTGCCCACGACGTCCACGCCGCCGTGATCGAAGAAGGAGGAGTCCTCGGCGGCGATGAAGGCCTGCACCAGCCGCTTGGGGATGCGCTCGTAGGGGACCAGCTTGCGCCGCTCGTTGTAGAGCTCGCCGGCCAGCACCCCGTCGGAGGTGACGATTTCGGAGAGGATGGAGGGCCGGTACTCGTCCGCGGTGATGATGTCCGGCAGCCCGCCCGAGTACTTGAGGTAGACGCCGACCACCGCCAGCGCGCCGGCCGTGGCGCCCACCAGCACGAGGAAGGCGAGCGTCATCAGGATGCGCGCCCACCAGGGCCTTTTCGTCGGCACCCCGTCGAGCACCAGCTTGCGCGGCGCCTTCGGGGAAGGGTCGTTCGAGGAGGGGGTCTGGCTCATGGGAGGGGCAAAGCTGCTCTCTTCAGGACGTCCTGCAACTCGGGCGGCAGCGGCGCTTCGATGACGGTTCGGCGGCCATGTTCAGGATGGGGGAACTCGATGCGTGCCGCGTGAAGGAACAGACGTTTCAGCCCCCACCGCGCCCGCACCTCGCGGTTGAAGGCGAAGTCTCCGTGCCGTTTGTCGCCCGCCACCGGGTGGGCCACGGCCGCCAAGTGTCTCCGAATCTGGTGGGTGCGACCAGTCTCGATCGTGCAGGAGAGGAGCGCACACTCCCCCGACTGCTTCACGACCTGCCAGTGCGTGATCGCCTCCTGCATGTTCACGCCGTGCATCGCGCGCGAACGCGCCGTCTGCTGGTGCTCCTGCAGCGGGAGGTCGATGGTCCCCCGCTCCCTCGGCATCCGGCCCATGGCGAGGGCGAGGTAGCGCTTGTGGGCGTGGCCGTGGGTGAAGACCTCGGTGAAGTGCACCATCGCCGGGCGGCGCTTGGCCACCAGCAGCACGCCCGAGGTCTCCCGGTCGATCCGGTGCGCGGGCGAGGCGGCGAAGTCGTTGCGGACCGCCCTGGGGCCCAGGTAGGCGCGGACGTAGTCGACGACGGTCCCGCCGGTGATGCCGGAGCCCGTGTGCACCGCCATCCCGGAGGGCTTGTCGATCGCCATCATCCAGTCGTCCTCG
Source organism: uncultured Myxococcaceae bacterium (assembly GCA_964502265.1). Classification (GTDB taxonomy): domain Bacteria; phylum Myxococcota; class Myxococcia; order Myxococcales; family Myxococcaceae; genus JAFAFL01. The sequence goes on from CAZCWA010000669.1 coordinate 1,503, forward strand.
AAGAGCACAACGAGCTTCGAGGGGTCCAATTCCGGAGCCCGCGCCGCAGGGGGCGGCGTGCGTTCGCCGTGAAGGGGGGCGAGCAGGCGCTCTGCCTCGCCGCGGATGGCGATGAGGTCTCCGGCGGCCAGCGGCTGCTCGGGCTGCGCGCGCGCGCCGTTCACCCGGATCTTCTTCGTCCGGATCATCTTGAAGAGGTGGGAGACCGGGACCTGGGAGAGCTTCTTCCGGAGGAACTTGTCCAACCGCACCCCGGCCATGTCCTCGTCGACGCGGAGCTCGATCATCGTGCGCCGCGCAAACAACCACAGTCAGGGCGGCTCCGCGAGGAGGGTTTCCCGAGCGGCTAGAAGGGGAGCTCGTCGTCGCCGAACTTCGGTGGGCCGGCCTCGTCCCAGGCGCTGCGGCCCTTCGAGCCCTGCGCGTTCATCACGCCTGAGCCATTGCAGAAGCGGCAGGGATCTTCGACCGCCATCAACCCCACGTAGCGGCCCTTGCCGAGGCAGCCCGGGCATTCGGTCATCGCGGGCGCCTCGGGAGGGGACTCGAGCGTGCGCTCGGAAGGGGTCGCCGTTTCCACCAGCTCGTCGGGCAACAGGTTGATGCGCGGCATGCTTCGGAAGGTGGGTCCGGGGGGCGCGCGGCGCATCTTCCCGAGGGTGGGCGGGTGGCGATTTTCCGAAAATGGTGGCAGACCGGCGGGCAACACCTCCGTCGGAGAGAGAATGAATCAGGAATCGTCG
>CAZCWA010000670.1:0-2236 GCA_964502265.1 uncultured Myxococcaceae bacterium
AGGCGGTGGAGGTCGCCTCCTGCGTGCCGGCGTTCCCCGCGCCGCAGCTCCAGCCGATGAGCGCGCCCAACTTCGACGCAGAGGCGCCCGCGGGCGGCTATCACGTGGGCCTGGGGATCGCGTCGTCGTTCCTCGACCTGGCCATGCACCACGCCCACCAGTCGGGGACGATGTGCATCGGCATGTCGTCGGCGAACTTCGGCATCCTCAACACGGGGCTGTTCAAGACGTTCCTCCCGTCGCTCGGGCGGTTGGCCACGCGGGACGGCAAGGACGCGCCGATGATGATCGCGCTGCGCCCCGGCAAGGTTCCGTCGCTCGCCATCGGCGAGGGCACCTTCGACCCGGTGACGAAGAAGCCGGTGAAGCCGCTGGTCACGCTGGGGATGCCGGACCTGACCATCGACTTCTACGCGATGATCGACGACCGCTTCGTGCGGCTCTTCTCGCTCACCGCGGACGTCCACATCCCGCTCTCGCTCATCTTCGAGGACTGCTCCAGCGTGACGCCTGCGCTCGGCGATCTGAACCAGCTCATCACCAACGTGCGCACCGCCAACAGCGAGATGCTGGCCGAGGATCCGAAGGTGCTCGCGGACCTCATCCCGGCGGTGATCGGCCTCGCCGAGCCGGCGCTCGCGGGCGCGCTGCAGCCGTTCGAGCTTCCCTCGCTCGGCGCCTTCAAGCTGAAGGTGAACGCGACGAAGGGGCTGACCCGCATCGCGGGCACCGATCGCTACGAGCACCTCGGGCTCTTCGCCGAGCTGCTGGATGGCGCCGCCCAGTGCAGCACCGCCGCTCCGAAGGCCATGGCCCGGCTCGTCGGCTCGCAGATTCCGTCGGGCGAGCAGATGCGCCTGCGCGGTCAGCCGCTCACCTGGCCCACCGCGATCCTCCGCGTCGACACGCAAGGCGCCATCGGAACCGCCGAGTACGCCTGGCGCGTGGACGGCGGCGTGTGGTCCACCTTCCTTGCGCCTTCCAGCGGCGGCGAGCTTCACGTCTCGCACCCGCGCTTCCTGCTTCAGGGCCGCCACGTGATCGAGGTGCGCGCGCGGCTGGCGGAGAACCCGCACGGCGCCTCCGAGCCCGTCCCGGTGGACTTCGTGGTGGACTACGAGCCGCCCGAGGTCTCGATCACCCAGGACCGCCAGGCCGGTGTGCTGCACGTCACCGCCCGCGACTTCGTGACCTCGCAGGAGAGGCTGCAGTTCGCCTACCGCGTGGGCGACGAGCCCCAGACGGCGTTCGGACCGGCGCGCGTGATCGACCTCGAGGCGGTGGAGGCGCAGGGTGGCCTCGAGGTGCTGGTGCGCGACGAGCAGGGCCACGTGGGCCGCGCGATGTGGAGGGCGCCGGTGATCGCGCTACGCCCCGATGAGGACGCGGCCTCGGTCGGGACCGCGCCGGCTTTCCCGGGCGCGCAGGACGGGGGCGGGTGCTCGAGCGGCGGCGGTGGGCTCGCGCTCGGTGGGGTGCTCACGCTCCTCGCCGGGCTCCGTTCGAGGAGGCCACGGCGGCAGAACGATCACCCGCGACACATTTCTTGATCCGGAACAGACCTGTGCGAACGTGTGCGTACCTGTAGGAGGTATCGCACATGTCTGACTCGTCCCGCCTCACCTCGATCGTCTTCCGGCTGCAGAAGGACCGCCTCGACACGTTGAAGGAGCTCTCCAGGGAGACGCGCATCCGCCAGAGCGAGTACCTCCGCGAGGCGATTGGCGATCTGCTCGAGAAGTACGACGGGCACCTGTCGCAGTAGGGGCCCTCCTCTAAAGGGGGCAGAAAGGCGGCTCGGCGGGGAGTCTCGAGGCGGCCTCCTGGCGGACCGGCGCGTCGAACGGATCGATCGCCGGCGGATAGGTCACCTCCCACAGCACCAGCCCCTTCCCGGGGGCCCGGAGCCTGGGGAAGGGCGCTTCGCGCTCCAGCGCCGCCCGAAGCTGATCGGGGGAAGCGGAGCCCGCCGCCACCGCCGCGCAGGCGCCCACAAGCTCGCGGGCCTGGTGCCGGCCGAACGCGTCACCCGAAAGTTCGACCTCGAGGATGCCGTCCCGTTCGGCGGTGGCCCTCGCGTGGTGGAGGGTGCGCGGCTTCTCCACGCTCGAGATCTTGTGGAAGGCGCGGAAGGTCCTCGTCCCGGGCAGCAGCGCCAGCGCCTCGAGGAACACGTCCTGGCGCAAGGAACCGCCGGCGAGGGGCGCATGCTCTCTCAGCGGGCACCAGACGAAGG
>CAZCWA010000671.1:0-2235 GCA_964502265.1 uncultured Myxococcaceae bacterium
GGCGCGGGCACACGGTGCTGCTGGAGACCTCCGGGTCCATCGACGTGCGCGAGGTCCCACCCGCGGTCCACAAGATCGTCGACCTCAAGGCGCCCTCCTCCGGCGAGAGCGACCGCAACGACCTGCGCAACTTCGAGTCGATGAACGCCAACGACGAGCTCAAGCTGGTGCTGGGCTCGGCCGAGGACTACGCGTGGGCGAAGCAGATGGTGCGCACGCACCGGCTCGCCGAGCGCCCGTTCGAGCTGCTCTGGTCCACCGTGTACTCGAAGCTCTCCCCCACCACGCTCGCCGAGTGGCTCATCGCCGACCGGATGCCGGGCCGGATGCAGCTCCAGCTCCACAAGTACCTCTGGGACCCGGACGCGCGCGCCCGCTAGACTCGCGCGAAAAGGAAGGTACCGAACCCATGGATTACGCGCTGCCCGCCGCCCCGTGCCCGCTTCACGCGCAAGAGGGGGCCCAGAGCATCTGCACCCGCTGCGGCAACTTCATGTGCGGGGTCTGCACCGGCGGCGGCACCTGGGAGGCCTGCCCCAACTGCCGCCAGCTCACCGGCGACATCCCCGGCTTCGTCTGGACCCGGCAGAACCACGACCTGGGCGGGATCCTCTCCTTCGTCTGGGGGAGGTTCCAGCGCGAGTGGGTGATGCTCAGCCTCGCGGCGCTCATCTACGGCGTGGTCGTCTTTGCGGCGGGCCTGGTCAACAACGTGCTGCAGCTCGTGGGAACAGCCATCCACCCGGCGGTGGGCGGGGGCCTGGCGATCGGCGGCGCGATCGTCCAGTACGTGGTGCAGGCGGTCATCAGCGGCGGGCTGGCGGTCGTCCTCTACGACGTGATGAAGGGCCGGGCGGTGGACCTCGGGCGGATGTTCGGCCAGTTCCGCAACTTCAGCACCTACTTCATCGGCATCCTGCTGGTGTTCGCGCTCTCGCTGGTCGTCATCATCCCCATCGGCATCGGGGCGGGCGTGGGCTACGCGGTGGGCGAGGAGACGGGCATGCTCGCCGGCATCGGGGTGGGATCGCTGATCGCCGTCGTCCCCGCGGTCTGGCTGCTGCTGCCCTGGATGTTCCTCGAGATGGAGATCGCGCTCGGCGGCGAGAGGAGCGGCGTGCAGGCGCTGATGTCGTCCTTCAAGCTCGCGGACGGGAACCGGCTGTGGATGGTGCTCTACTGGATCCTCGGCCTGGTGTTCGGCATCGCGGGTTTGCTCGCGTTCTGTGTCGGCGCGCTGCCCGCCTTCGCCCTGGCCACGATGCTCAAGCTCGGGCTCTACCTCGCGCTGCGCAACGGCGCGGGGCTCTCCCCGATGCGCGGAGACATCTGAGGCGAAGGCTCGAGGGTCGCGATCCGGCGGGAGGTCCCCGGCACGTCGACCACCTGGAAGCCGAATGACCCGGGCGCGCGGATGAACGCGTCGAGGCCCGGGTCCTTCGCCCTCCTCTGGTGACGGAGCATCAGCTCGTCGATCACCACCACGCGGGTACCCGTTCGATCGAGGAACGCGCGGAAGGTCTCGCCGGGCCTCTGCGTCTCGGGCCGCACGCGCCTGAAGGACGGGCCGAGATACGCGTCGTAGCCGCCCTGCGCCTCGAGGATCCCCACCCGGCTGCCCTTCGCAAGGGCCCCCGCCGCGAGTGCCTCGACCACCCGGCGGTTCTCCTGGACGAGGCCCGGCGCAGGGCGCAGCGCAACCCCCGGTACCCAGGCGGCCACGAGCGCGATCACCGCGACCGAGGCCACGCGGTTAACGCGCGTCAACCCATCGCTCTCCCGGCGAGGCCTCGAGAGCGCGGCCACCCCCAGCAGGCAGAAGGCGACCCCCTGCAGCACGAGGTAATGCTCGCGCGGCCAGATCAGGATCGACGAGGCCGCGGTGGGGAGGGTGACGGCAACGGCCACCAGCAGGGCGTGGCGCACGGGTCGGCGAAGACGCCACCTTCGCGGAGTCCGGGCGCGCGGTTGACGTGCGTTCACGAGCCGCAGCCCGGCGGACGCGGCCAGGATGAAGAGCACCAACGCGTGGAGCTGGCGGGTGGGCGTCCAGCCGCCGTCGAAGCCGCGAAGGAAGAGCGCCCACGACCGCACGGGGTAGCGCGCCAGGTTGTGGAGGACGTGCTCTGCGAACGCGCCCGGGTTGCCGAGCGCGGCGCCCGCAACCGTGTCCGCCGAATCGAAGGTGCCGGCGAGGACCTCCTCGCACTGCGTCCACGGGTTGAGGTCGAGCCC
>CAZCWA010000672.1:0-2232 GCA_964502265.1 uncultured Myxococcaceae bacterium
CTTTCCCCGGTCAACGATCGGGGCAGCTGGCGCACGCTGGTCCGCGATCCGTACCCCGGCGCGTGGCAGCGGAACCAGGAGTGGACGACCGACACGGTGCTGGCACACCAGGCCGTTTACGCCTGCGTCAGTCGCATTTCTCAGGACATCGGCAAGCTCCGTCCGAAGCTGGTGGAGGAGTACGATCCCGGGCTCTGGCGCGAGATCACGAACGGCACGCACTCGCCGGTCCTGTCGCAGCCGAACCGCTTTCAGAATTACCTCCAGTTCGGTGAGTGGTGGACGACGAGCAAGCTCACCCACGGCAACACCTACGTCCTGAAGGAGCGCGACAACCGCGGCGGGGAGAATCAGGGCAGCGTCCGCGCGCTCTACATCCTCGACCCGACGCGCGTGACCGTGCTGGTCGGCACCGACGGCGCCGTCTTCTATCAGCTCAAAGCGGACAACCTGTCCGGGATCACGCAGGACATCGCGGTCCCGGCAAGTGAGATCGTTCACGACCGTATCAACTGCCTGCACCACCCGTTGGTAGGCACGTCACCCATCTACGCTGCCGGCGCGGCGGCGAATATGGGGATCCGCATCCAGAACGACTCGACGTCTTTCTTTGAGAACGGCGCGAACCCGAGCGGCATCCTGTCGTCCCCGCAGACGATCACGCCGCAGAAGTCGAAAGAACTCACCGAGCTTTGGAACAGTCAGTACGGCGGTTCAGGTGCGGGCGGTGTGGCGGTGTTGGGTGACGGGATGGCGTTCCATCAGATGCGGATGAGCGCGGCCGACTCGCAGGTAATCGAGCAGCTGCGATGGACCGCCGAGGTGGTGTGCAGCGTCTTCCACGTTCCCGCTTGGAAGGTCGGTATCGGCGCGATGCCCGCCTACACCAAGCCGGAGATCGCGAATCACGCCTACTACTCGGACTGCATTCAGTCGCTCATTGAGCAGTACGAGCTGAGCCTGGACGAAGCGTTCGGACTTCGGAAGCCTATCGCCGGTCGGCGCATGGGAATCGAGCTGGATCTCGACGGACTCCTGCGGATGGACGCGGCCAGTCAGATGGAGATGCTCACGAAGGCCAGCGGCGGGGCTGTCCTGACGCCAGATGAGGCCCGATTCCGCGCGAACCTGCCACCCACGCCGGGCGGCAACCAGCTCTGGAAACAGCAGCAGGACCATTCGCTCGAAGCTCTCGCGGAGCGGGATCGCAATGACCCGTTCGCGAAGCCGGAGCCCGTGCCCGCGCCACCTGAGCTGGAATCCGACGAGCCGGACGAGGAAGTCGAGGACGCGGAGGAAGAGGCCGAACGGACGATCGCAGACCTCCTGAGTATCGGCGCACTAACACTGAGGATGGCAGCATGAGCGAAGTACTGACGCGGGCCGTCGAGCGATACATGGAGGCCGTGGAGACTCGGTTCCGCACGATGCGCGACGAGATCCGCAACGAACTGCTGCTCGAGCTTCGCGCGTCGATGCCAGAGGTGCCCGAGCCCACCCTCGGTCCTGAAGGCCCGCAGGGACCGCAAGGAGAGCCCGGCCCGGCTGGACCCGCAGGTGAGCCGGGCGAGAAAGGCGAGAAGGGAGATCCCGGCGAGAAGGGCGAGCGTGGCGCCGACGGGGTGCCCGGCCGCGACGGAGAGATCGGACCGCAAGGGGAACGAGGGCCACCGGGAGAGATGGGCGAGCGAGGGCTTCCAGGTGAGGCCGGACCGCAGGGATTGATGGGTCCGCAGGGCGAGCGTGGTGAACGAGGCGAGCGGGGCGCGGACGGCATCGCGACCCGCGAGGAGCTGGAGTCGCTGATCGAAGAGCGTTTCGCGGACCTCCGAGTGCGGACGCTGGCTGACTCATGGCGCGGCGTCTTCCGAGAGGGCGAGACGTATCAGCGCGGGAGCGTAGCGCAGTGGGGCGGCTCGCCGTGGCTCTGCATCGCAGCGGCGGAAACGACCGCCAAGCCTGGGACTTCGCCTGACTGGCAATTGTTCGCCAAAAAGGGCGCAGACGCTCCGAAGCGATGATCTCCGTCGACGATCTGGTCGAGTACGTCAAGGCCGACGAGGCCGACTATGACCGCTTGGAGTATCTGCGGGACGCGGCCGTGGCATACATCAACGAGCCGGGCGGCCGGTACTTCGGGCCGGTGGCGACGATCATTGAGAACGTGGTCTGGCGCGGCGGTGTGTTCCAGCTGGCGAACGAGCCGCAGGGGCCAGTCACCATCACGCGCTC
>CAZCWA010000673.1:0-2229 GCA_964502265.1 uncultured Myxococcaceae bacterium
GAACGGCAGCGGCTCGACGAGCATCGCGCCCGATTGGCTGGAATGGGGCTGGAAGACGCAGAACTCAAGCGCGCGCTGGATCCGCTCCGCTCGTTCCACCTCCAACTCGAAGAAGAGGTCCAGAGCTACGAACGCTTGAAGCGCGGCGACATCGGAGAGCTGCACAACCTCCACGGTCTCGGGCACACCTTGGTCGCCCTTCGCATCGCTCTTGGCCTGACACAACGGGAGCTCGCCGGCCGGCTCGGTGTCCACGAGTCGCAGGTCTCGCGGGACGAGCGGAACGAGTACCACGGCGTCACCGTTGAACGCGCGAGCCGCATCCTGGATGCCATGGGCGTTCGACTGCGAAGCCTCCTCGAGCAGCCGATCTTCCCAAACAGTCCTGGCAACTCACAGCTCGTCACCGGAGCCTGACCCGGTGACTGTCGGCGGCGAGGCGAAGTCCCTGCTTCGCCACCACCCACCGGCGAGGATGCGGAGGGACGGAGGCACGCGCGGTGATTGCACGTGCAACGATCTCAGGTGTCGATGTTCCGCTCAGCCCACCGCCCGACGCGCGTTCTGGAAGATGCGCATCCACGGGCTGTCCTCGCCCCACCCTTCCGGGTGCCACGAGAGCTGGATGGTGCGGAAGACGCGCTCGGGGTGCGGCATGAGCAGCGTCACCCGCCCGTCCTCGGTGGTGATGCCTGCAGCGCCATCGGGTGAGCCGTTCGGGTTCGCGGGGAAGGCCGCGGTGGGCTGACCGCGGTGGTCCACGAAGCGTGCGGGGACCAAGCCGGACGCGTCGGCGCGCTGCCGATCCGCATCGGAGGCGAAGACCGCGCGTCCCTCTCCGTGGGAGCTCACCACCGGAATCAGGCTGCCTTCCATCCCCTCGAAGAAGACCGAAGGCCCCTTCTCGATGCGCAGAGACACCTGCCGCGCCTCGAACTGCTCGGAGAGGTTGCGCTCGAAGCGTGGGAAGTGCGCCGCACCAGGGATGATCGAGGAGAGGCGGCTGAGCATCTGACAGCCGTTGCAGATGCCGAGGCTCAGGCCGTCCCTGCGCGCGAACCACGCCTGGAACGCATCCCTCAGCTTCGGCTGATGGAGCACCGAGGCCGCCCAACCGCCACCGGCCCCGAGGACGTCGCCGAAGGAGAAGCCGCCGCAGACCGCCAGCGCCTGCATGTCCTCCAGCTTGAGTCGGCCGTCCTGCAGGTCCTGCATGTGGACGTCCACCGGGTCGAAGCCCGCCCGTCGGAACGCCGCAGCCATCTCCATCTGACCGTTCACGCCCTGCTCGCGGAGGATCGCCACCTTCGGACGCGCGCCGCGGTTCACGTAAGACGCGCTCACGTTCTCGCTGGGGTCGAAGGTCAACGACACCGGCGCGCCACCATCGGAGGCATCCAGACGTGCGGCGTGCTCCGCATCCGCACAGGCCGGCGCATCGCGCAGTCGATGGATCTGATGGGTCACCCGGCTCCAGTGCTCGCGCAGCTTGAAGACCGAGGCCGCCACCAGCGAGGTCTCTCCATGGCGGATGCGGACCGTGCGATCCCCATTCGGCGCCCCCACGTCGTGAACGTGCCCGTCGAGCCCATGCTCGGCAAAGACCTCGCGCACCCGCATCACATCCGCGTCGCGCACCTGCAGGACCGCGCCCAGCTCCTCGTTGAAGAGCGCGCCCACGGGCGTCCCGCCGAGCGCAGTCAGATCGATGTCGAGCCCGCGGCGTGCCGTGAATGCGAGTTCGCTCAGCGTCGCCAGCAGTCCGCCGTCGGAACGGTCGTGGTAGGCGCGGATCCGTCCTTCCGAGCGCAGGACACCGATGGCGCGGAAGAAGCCGGCGAGTCGCTCGGGAACCTCGAGGTCGGGGGTCTCATCCCCCACCTGTCCCAGCACGTGCGCGAGGACGCTGCCGCCCAGGCGCTGTGCCCCGCCAGCGAGGTCCACCACGAGCAGTCGGGTGTTCTCGGCGGTGTCCAGGAGCGGCGTCAACGTGCGGCGCGCATCCACCACCGGCGCGAAGGCCGAGATGATCGCCGAGACCGGTGAGGTCACGCTCTTCGCCTTCCCGTCCTCCTCCCATTGCGCGCGCATGGACATGCTGTCCTTGCCCACCGGGATGCTGATCCCGAGCGCGGGACACAGCGACTCGCCCACGGCGCGGACCGCATCGTAGAGCGCGGCGTCCTCACCGGGCGTCCCGGCAGAGGCCATCCAGTTGGCTGACAGCTT